>JBAUJK010000416.1:0-14058 GCA_049683695.1 Burkholderiaceae bacterium | reverse complement strand
GCGGTCACGCACGCGGAAGTCGCCGGCGGCCGGCTGCAATGGCGCGACGCCGCCACCGGCGCGGCTGCCGCCATGATGAACATCGACCAGCTGGACGCCACGCTCGACCAGTTCAGCACCGACGGTGGCAGCCCCGCGCAGCTGCAGGCCAGCGCCGAAACCGATGCCAAGGAAACGCTGCGCTACCAGGGGCAACTGGCGGCGGATGGCAAGTCGCTGCAGGGCCAGTTGCAGATCGCCGCGCTGCGGCCGCAGCGCCTGCAGCCGTATTTCGCCGCGCTGTTCGCCGGCAACCTCGGCGACACGCTGCTGGATGCCACCCTGCCGCACCGGCTGGCCTGGGGCGGCGGGACGCCGCAACTGACGCTCGAACAGGCCAGCGCACGTCTGCGCCAGTTGCAGCTGACGCTGGCCGACGGCAAGCAGCCGGCGCTCGGCGCGCGCGACGTCGCGCTGACCGGCCTGAAGCTCGACCTGGCACAGCGCAGTGCCAGCGCCGAGCAACTGGCGCTAGACGGCGCCACGCTGGCGATCCAGCGCGACCGCGACGGCAGGATCGACCTGCTGACCGCGTTCGGCGGCCCGCCGCAAGCGAAGACGAAGCAGGCAGAAAACGAGACCGGGAAGGAAACGGCAAAGGAAACGGCGTCGCAGCCGGGCGGCTGGCAGCTGGCGCTGCGGCATCTGAAGCTGGCGCAGTCCGAGCTGCGCTTTTCCGACGCGATGGTGGCCGCGCAAAACAATGGCAAGCCGGCCCAGCAGCAGTTCAGCAAGATCGACCTCGCCATCGACGACGTCGCGCTGCGCGTCGATGGCGGCACCATCCATGCGGAGCCGCTGCCGCTGTCGCTGAAGCTGGAGCACAACCAGCACGGCCGCCTGGCGGCCAAGGGCAAGCTCAGCCTGGAGCCGCTCGGCGCCGAACTGCAGATTGAGGCGCAAGGCCTCGACATTCCCTCGTTCCAGCCGTATTTCGCCGACCGCAGCAATGCCGCCGTCAACCGTGGCGCGCTGAACGCCAACGGCAAGCTGGCCTTCCAGCTGCCGGCCGACCAGCCGCTGCGCGCCAGCTACACCGGCAGCCTGGCGCTGACCGGCGTGCGCACCCGCGACCGCCTCACCGGCGACGATTTTGCGCGCTGGAAGACGCTGGCGATCAGCACCGTGGATGCCCGCATCGGCGGCAGGCGGACACCGATGCGGCTGGCGCTCGGGGACGTCACCTTGTCCGATTTCTATGCGCGCATCATCGTCAACGCCGATGGCCGCCTGAACCTGCAGGACATCATCGCCACGCCGGGCGCCGGCCAGGCAGCGCCGACCCTGAGCCTGACGCAGGTGGCGCCGGCAGCGGAAAAACCGGCGCCGGGCGCGGAGAAGACGGCGCCGCCGGCTGCGGAAAAAGCCGAGGCCGGTGCCAAGCCGCTGATCCGGATCAACCGCATCAAGCTGCAGGGCGGCAACATCAATTTCACCGACAACTTCATCCAGCCCAATTACAGCGCCAACCTGACCGGCATGGCCGGCTCGGTATCTCAGCTGGCAAGCGATGCCAAGGGCCCGGCCGACGTCGCGCTGCAGGGCAAGCTGGACGGCGACGCGCCGGTCGAAATCAACGGCAAGGTGGATCCGCTCGGCCAGCAGCTGTATCTCGACCTCGCCGCCAGCGCGCGCGGCATCGAGCTGACGCGCCTGACGCCGTACGCGGCCAAGTACGCCGGCTACGCGATCACCAAGGGAAAACTGTCGGCCGACGTCAAGTACCACATCGAAAACGGCAAGCTGGAAGCACAGAACAACCTGTTCCTGGACCAGCTGACCTTCGGCGACAAGGTCGAAAGCCCGGACGCGACCAAGCTGCCGGTGCTGCTGGCGGTGGCGCTGCTGCGCAACAGCCGCGGCGAGATCGACCTCCACCTGCCGGTGTCCGGCTCGCTGTCGGACCCGGAATTCTCGGTCGGCGGCGTCATCGCCAAGGCGCTGGTGAACCTGCTGGCGAAGGCCGTCACCGCCCCGTTTTCGCTGCTGGCCGCAGCTTTCGACGGTGGCGGCGGCGACGCCGAACTGAGCTACGTCGAATTCCAGCCCGGCACCAGCACGGTTTCCGCCGACGCCGGCAAGAAACTCGATACGCTGGCCAAGGCACTGAAGGACCGCCCCGAGCTGAAGCTGGAAATCACCGGCCGCATCGATCCGGCCACCGACCGCGACGGCGCGCGCCGCCTGTGGCTGCAGCGCCAGCTGCGGCGGCAAAAGATCGAGGACCTGCGCGACCAGGGCTCGGCGGTGCAGATGCGCGATGTCACGATCAAGCCGGACGAGTATGAAAAATATCTGAAGCGCGCCTACCAGGCGGCCAAGTTCGACAAGCCGCGCAACCTGATCGGGCTGACCAAGTCGCTGCCGGTGGCCGACATGGAAAAGCTGATGCTGGAGCATGCGCCGGTCGACGAGGACGACCTGAAGGAACTGGCGGACCAGCGCGCGTCCGCCGTCAAGCGCTACCTGGAGGAACAGGGCAAGGTGGCCAACCAGCGCATGTTTCTGGTCGCGCCGAAGCTGTCGGCGGCCGGCATCGACGATGGCGGCAAGCCGAACCGGGTCGAATTCGCGATCGGCCGCTAGCGGATGCCGGCGTCCGGCGCGAGCAAACGCCGGGCCGGACGCACAGCAGCGTCAGGCGGTGCCGCCGACCGTGACGCCGTCGATGCGCAGCGTCGGCTGGCCGACGCCGACCGGCACGCTCTGCCCGTCCTTGCCGCAGACGCCGACGCCGGAATCGAGCCGCATGTCGTTGCCGATCATCGACACCCGCGTCATCACGTCCGGGCCGCTGCCGATCAGCGTCGCGCCCTTGACCGGATGGCTGATCCTGCCGTCCTCGATCAGATAGGCTTCGCTGGCGGAGAACACGAACTTGCCGTTGGTGATGTCGACCTGGCCGCCGCCGAAGTTGACCGCATACAGGCCGTTCTTGACCGACGCGATGATTTCCGCCGGATCCTTGTCGCCGCCCAGCATGTAGGTGTTGGTCATGCGCGGCATCGGCAGGTGCGCGAAGGATTCGCGGCGCGCGTTGCCGGTCACCGGCAGCTTCATCAGGCGCGCATTCAGCGTGTCCTGGATATAGCCCTTCAGGACGCCGTCCTCGATCAGCGTCGTGCACTGGGTCGGATTGCCTTCGTCGTCGATGTTGAGCGAGCCGCGCCGGTGCGCGATGGTGCCGTCGTCGACCACGGTCACGCCCTTGGCGGCGACGCGCTCGCCGATGCGGCCGGAAAAGGTGCTGGAACCCTTGCGGTTGAAGTCGCCTTCCAGCCCGTGGCCGACCGCCTCGTGCAGCAGCACGCCGGGCCAGCCGGGGCCAAGCACCACCGTCATCGGGCCGGCCGGTGCCGGCCGCGCTTCCAGGTTCACCAGCGCCGCCGCCACCGCTTCCGACGCGTACTGCTCCAGCAGCTGTTCGCTGAAATATTCGTAGCCATAGCGGCCGCCGCCGCCGGACGAGCCCATTTCGCGCCGGCCGTTCTGCTCGGCGATCACGGTCACCGATACCCGCACCAGCGGCCGCACGTCGGCCGCGATCACGCCGTCGCCGCGCGCCACCAGCACCACGTCGTACTCGCCGGCCAGTCCGGCCATCACCTGCACCACGCGCGGGTCCTTGGCGCGCGCAATGCGCTCGATCCGCTCCAGCAGCCGCACCTTTTGCGTCGCGTCCAGCGAACCGATCGGATCGTTCGGCAGGTACAGGTCGCGCCCGCCGACCTGGCGCATGGCGGCGGCGATCCTGACCTTGCCGGCGCCGCGGCGGGCGATGGTGCGGGTGGCGGCCGCCGCTTCGGCCAGCGCGCGCTCGGAAATTTCGTCGGAATACGAAAAGGCCGTCTTGTCGCCGGACACGGCGCGCACGCCGACGCCCTGGTCGATCGAAAAGCTGCCGGTCTTGACGATCCCTTCTTCCAGGCTCCAGCTTTCGTTCTTGGTGAACTGGAAGTACAGGTCGGCGTAGTCGACGCGGTGGGTAAACATCGTGCCCAGCGTCTTCAGCAGCGCCGACTCGTCCAGGCCGAACGGCGTCAAAAGAAGCTCGCGCGCGGTGGCCAGCGTGCTCAGATTCGGTTCGAATGGTTTCATGTATGCAAGGCGCGGCATGATGACGCCGCACGGGAAGTGAGTGATTGGACAGGACGATTGTAGAACATCCGCAGAGCGCAGGTCCGGCGCCGCCGGTGGATTCGCCGAGCGCCGGCTGCATGCATATACTCCCCACATAGACACCCAATATCGGACGAATTCATTATTAAATTTCCATATACTCCCATAGAAAAAAGGGCGGACAAAAAAAACCAGCCTTGCGGCTGGTTCAAACCCTCGGAGAAGATTTTGGTTCGGCGTCGACCGGATCAATAGCTGGTGATCGCGCTCGGCTCGCCGTTCTTGAAATCGAACACGGTCACCGGCGAGCTCTTCATGTCGTGGTTCTTGTCGTACTCGTAGACGCCGGCCACGCCCTGGTACTTGATCTTCGACAGCACCGGCTGATATTTCTTCGGATCGGCCGACTTGGCCTTCTGCATCGCGTCGGCGATCATCTTCATGCCGTCATAGAACGACACCGCGTAGGTCAGCGGCTTGCTGCCATAGGCCTTCTGGAAATTGGCGGCGAAGGTCTTGCCGGCACTTTCCGCTTCCAAGAGCGAACCGCCCTGGGTGCAGAACACGCGGTCATCCATCGCGTCGCCGGCCAGCTTGGCCATTTCGGCGTTGCAGATGGTGTCGCCGCCCAGCAGGTAAGCCTTGACGCCGAGCTGCTTCATCTGGCGCTTCATCGCCGCCGCCTGCGCGAAATAGCCGCCGTAGAAGATCGCGTCCGGGTTCTTGGTCTTGATCGAAGTCAGGATCGACGTGAAGTCGGTCGCCTTGTCGTTGGTGTATTCGCGCGTGACGATGGTCACGCCGCTGGCCTTGGCGGCCTTGACGAATTCATCGACCACGCCCTGGCCATAGGCGGTGCGGTCGTCGATCACCGCGATCTTCTTCAGCTTCAGTTCCTTGGCCGCGTACATCGCCATCTTGCCGCCCAGCTGGCTGTCGTTGGCGCCGATGCGGTACACGTACGGGAAGCCCTGCAGCGTGATCTTCGGGTTGGAGCCGACCGTCGCCATCACGATGCCGGCGTCGTTGTAGACGCGCGAAGCGGGAATCGCGACGCCCGAGTTGTACGGGCCGAGCACCGCCTTGACGCCGGCGTCGATCAGCTTCTGCGCGGCCTGCACGCCGGACTTCGGATCGGCCTGGTCGTCCTCCACCAGCAGCTCGAACTTGACCTTCTTGTCGCCGATCGTCACGCCCTTGGCGTTGAGTTCGTCGACCGCCAGCCGCGCGCCGTTTTCATTGTCCTTGCCGGCCGGCGCCTGGGCACCGGTCATCGGGCTGGAAAAACCAATCTTGACTACTTCTTCGTCGGCCGCGAAAGCCAGCACCGGCAGCGCTGCCAGCACGATCCCGCAACGCATCCATCCGCGCAAAACGTTCTTCTTCATGTCAACTCCGTTGTAGTTTGGTCTTGGAACACATCGCCTCGCGGCGCCATCCGTTCGGCGTCAAGGGCGGCGCCGCGGCGCCACGGCGAAACCGGACATCCGCTCGATTATAGAGAAAGGGCCTGCATATTAATTCTGTAATTTTCCAGCCCTTCCTGCACTTAATTTTTTTGAAATTCCGTTTCCCTGAATTAAATACTTCAGCGGCGGCGCAGGCCGCGCAAGCGGGAAAAAGAGAGGGGAAACGGGATACGGTGAGGAGGTGCCTGGGTGAAGCCGATCCCATCCAGCCAGGCATTTTTCCAAACGGCATCCCGGCGCACACTGGAACCAGCGGCGCCGGGCTGTCCGGTCTATCGGGGTTCTGCCTTGACTGAAGCGGAGAGCCTCAGAGCCGGCGATGCCGCAGCGCCGGCAGGCTCTCGCGCACTTCGCGCAGTGCCGCCAGATCGAGCGTGCCGGCCACCACGCCCGCGCCTTCGTCGCGCTCGGCGACGATCCGGCCCCAGGGATCGATCAGCATGCTGTGGCCCCAGGTGCGGCGGCCGTTCGGATGGCGGCCACCCTGCGCCGCTGCCAGCACGTAGCACTGGTTTTCGATCGCACGCGCGCGCAAGAGCGGCTCCCAGTGCGCCTGGCCGGTGGTGTGGGTGAACGCGGCCGGCACCACCATCAGCGCGCAGTCGCCAAGCGCGCGGTACAGCTCCGGGAAGCGCAGGTCGTAGCAGACCGACAGGCCAACCCGGCCGAACGGCGCGTCGAACGCCACCGGCGCGCCGCCGAACTCGATGGTGCGCGCCTCATCGTAGAATTCGTCGCCGCGCGCGAAGCTGAACAGGTGCATCTTGTCGTAGCGCGCCACCTGTTCGCCGTGCGGATCGTAGACCAGCGTGGTGTTGAGCACCTTGCCAGCCTCGCGCGCCGCCATCGGCAGCGTGCCGCCAATCAGCCATACCGCGTGGCGGCGCGCGGCCGCAGCCATGAAGGCCTGGATCGGGCCGGCGCCCAACTGCTCGGCATGGCCGAGCTTGTCGGTCTCGCGCATGCCCATCAGCGCCCAGTATTCGGGCAGCAGCAGCAATTGCGCGCCGCCGGCCGCCGCCTCGGCCATCAGCGCGTCGGCCACCGCGAAGTTCTGTTCCGGCAGCGGCGTCGACACCATTTGCAGCGCGGCGATATTCATGCCAGTCTCCTTGTCGTCACGGCTCGGCCGCCGCCGGCTCCGGCAGCGGGGTGCCCTTGCGTTCCAGCTTGACCACCTTCGGGTCCTTCCACGGACCACTAATATCATATTCAAAGGTGAAGGCGCGTATCAGCGGATCGCGCAGGAACAGCTGCGCCAGGAAGGAGCCGACGCCGACCACCGGATTGATCAGCCCGGCGACCACCGAAGCAGTGCCGAGGTTGATTTCCGGAATCACCGCCACGTGCAGGTTTTGCGTCTCCTGGGTCAAATCGGCGCTGCCGTCCATCAGCACGGTGGCGGCAACGCTGCGCATCTTGAAATTGTCGGTGGTGACGCGGCCGTTGGCGATCATCGCGGTGGCGACCACGCCGTCAAACGCGAAGCCCTCGGAAAACACGTCGCGGAAATCCAGCGCCAGCCGCCGCGGCAGCGATTGCAGGCTCAACACGCCCAGCAGCTTGGCCGCCCCCGGATCGACCTTCAGGAACTGGCCGGCCTGCATGTCCAGGTGCAGTTGGCCGGTCAGCGTCGGGATGTCGAGCGAGAACGGCAGGCCGTTCCAGGTGATCTCGCCATCCATCCTGCCCTTGCCGCCACGCAGCACCTGCGCGAAACCGACGCGTTCCAGCAGCTTGCCGGCATCGTTGACGTCGAGCGCATAAGTCAGGTTGGACACGCTTTTGCCGGCCGACGTGGTCCACTTGCCGACGCCCTTGAAGGTGGCGTCGGGGTTGGCCAGCTCCAGCTTGCCGATGCGCCATTCGCGCACTTCGCTGCCGGGCTCCGGGCGTATGTTGCTGGCCTGCACTTCCAGCCGGCCAAATTGTTTGCCGAACAGCTGGAAGCTCTCGGCGACGATGTCGAGCGCCGGGATCTGGGTCGCCTCGCCCTCGCCTTCCAGCAGATCGCCGACGTCCGAGGCGGCCGATTCCGGCACCACCAGCGACGCCAGGCGCGCCTTGACCCGCCCCAGCGTGCGGCCGGAGCGCGATTCGTTCCAAGTGACGTAGCCGGACGCCTGCGCCGAATCGATGTTGGCCTGCCACAGCCGCCCCTGGTGCGAGGCGCCGACCACCACGTTGTCCAGCTTCTTGCCGAGCACGATCAGCTCGTCGGCACGCGCCGCCAGCACTTCCGGCTCGATGTACTGCGCCAGGTCGAAGCCGTCCGCCGCCTGCTCCGCCTGCTGGTCGGCGGCGGCCGTCATCGACGCGCCGATGCTGCGCCAGGCATCGATGTTCAGCGTGGCGACGTTGACGTTGGCCGCCAGGCCGGCCTGCGGCTCCGGCGCCGGTACGTTGACGCCGATCCCTCCGGCCACCACGCGCCAGGCTTCGCGCCGGTCGGTGCCGCGGCGGCGCTGGTAGCGCGCCTCGATCGCCGAACCGAGCGCCAGCCGGATTTCGTCGCGTGCGACTAGCACGTCGTCCGACGCCACGCCGGCCAGGCGGAACTTCAGCGGCAATGGTTCGCCCGGCCCCTTCTTCAGCGGCGCCGGGAAATCGAGGCCAAGGCCGGCCAGGTCGGATTCGACGGTGATCTCCGGCCGCTGCTCGCGCACCGCGATCGTCACGCCGTAGCGGGTGCTGCCGCTGATGCGCTGCAGCGGCCGCCGCAAGGCCGGGGTGTCGTAGGTCTTGCGCAGGCCGTCCGCCGCCAGCGTGCCGTCGGCGCGCACCAGGATGCTGCCGTCGGTGCGGCTGCCGCCGGACAGCGCCACCGGGCCGTCCAGGAATTCGCCCTTGACGCCGTTCAGGTTGAAGCCGTGCTCGTTGAATTCCAGCTTGCCGGCGGCCCTGCGGATCGGCGGCAGCTCTTCCATCAGCGTGACGTCGTTGCCGGCCAAGTGCAGCGTACCCTCCACCTTCGCTTCATCCATGTGCTCCAGCGGCAATTGCAGCTTCAGCGCCAGCCTGGCGTTGCCGCTGGCTTTCGTCTCTTCGGTGAAGTCGCCGATCCAGCCCAGCACCGGACTGCGATTGACGAAGCCGACGAAATCGGGCAATGCGCCAGCGGCACTGCCGTCGATGTCGAGCACCGGCTCCGGCGCCAGCAGATCAGGGATCACCGCGCTGGTCGGGCCGATCGCGACGTTGGCGCTCATCGCGCTGCGGGCGCGGATTTCCATCCGGCTGCGCTCGAATACGAACGAACCGTCGATCCGTTCCAGCAATGGCCATTCCGGCCCCTTGCCGTCGCGCCCAACCTCGCCCGGACTGTATTCCAGCGTGCCGTCCTCGATCTTGCCGGTGACCCGGAATTCGCCGGCCGGCTTGTCGCCCGGCCGCTCGACATGGAACGGAAAGCGCGCCAGGTCGCCCTTGACGGCCAGCGCGACGTCGGTGGCGCGGCCGTGGCGCAGCGCGCCGCTCAGCCAGTGGCGCAAGTGCTCGGGAGTGGCCGCCGGCAGGTAGCGGCCGATACGGGCCAGGTCGAAACGGGCGATCCTGCCGTTCAGGTCGATGCTGCCCAGCTCCTGCGGCCGGTGCAGCGGCAGCACGTGCTTGCCGGACAGCGACGCCTGCAGGTCTTCACGCCGCAGGTCGAGCTGATCCAGTTGCACCACCAGCGTGTCGCGGTCCGGCAATTGCCAGCGCGCCTGGAGCCGCAGTTGTTCGAACGGCAACTCCGGCTCGCGCAGGATACCTGGCAGCAGCAGGCTGGCCTGCGGCGCGTCCAGCTTCAGCGTACCGCCCTTGTCGCTGGCGTCGATGCTGCCGTCGAGATTGGCAAAGCCGGGCACTCTGCCCTGGCCGCTGGCCGCCGGCCGGCTGCCGATGCCGAGTCCGGCGAAGCGGCCCTTGACCGCATACGAAGAAAACTCCGGCCAGGGGCCGCGCCATTGCGCCGAGAAATCCAGCAGCCGGCCGCGCGGCGCATAGTCTTGCAGCAGGCCGCGCTGCAATTCGGACAGCGGCAGCCGCTGCGCCAGCGCGGCCAGCGTGCCAAGGTCCAGCTCGCGCGCCTCGATGCGGGTGCGCGCCGGCTGATTCTTGGTGGCGGCGGCATAGCTTTCGCGCAGCGTGGTCGGCGGTACCCGCAGGCCATCGTCGGTTTCCAGTGCCAGATCCTGTAGCGCCACGGTATGGCCGCGGCGCCCGAGCGCCAGCCATTCGAGCTTGCGCGCCGGCTCGTAGACTTCGCTGACCGAGACGCGGCCGTCGACGCGCGTCAGCTCCAGCGGTTCCAGCCCGGCGCCGAAGCGCGCCGACACTCCGCGCAGGCCCAGGTCGACGGTAAAGTCGGCCACGTTGGCATGCTGGAATTGCAGCCAGGCGCGCACCGAGCCGCCGCCGCGACTCAGTTCGAACGGCATGTCCAGGTATGGCTTCCAGGCCGCGAAGTCGGCGTCGCGCAGGTGCAGATACAGCTCGCCGTTCCAGCGCGCCGGGTCGGCGATGGCGGACGAGAACGGCGCATGGGTGAAGTCGGCGCGGATGTCGAGCGGCGCCGCCAGCGCCGCCGCCGGGGTCGCCTGCAGTGCGAAGCGATGGCGACGCCAGCGGTTGTGCAGTACGAAGTTGACGTTCTCCAGCACCAGCTCGGGCGCCGCACGCTGCTCGTCGTTCCAGCGCAGGCGGCCGCCGCGGATCACGATCTCGCGCTGCGACAGTACCCAGTCGGCGCCGGCACCGCCGCTCTTGGCGGCCGGATCGATGAAGATCCCGCCGACGTGCAGGCGGCCGTCGCGGTCGCGCCGGATATCGAGGTCGGGGCTGATGATTTCGAGGTCGTTCAGGCGCAGGTCGGCCACTGCCGCCGACCACCACGACACGGTACCCTCCACCGCCGGTAGCGTCAGCGCGGCGCGCCCGCGGTCATCGTGCACGACGACGTCGGACAGCGCCAGATGCGGCCGCAGCCCGTGCCAGGAAGCGCGCGCCGCGCCGATCGACACCGGCTGGCCAAGCGCGCGCGAGGCGACGCGCTCGATGTCGGCCTTGTAGTGGTCGACGTTAGGCAGCACCGCGTAGCGCAGCGTCAGGAACAATCCGCAAAACAGGAAGTACAGCACCACCGCCAGCCGGAACAGCCCGCCCAGCAGGCGCCGGGCCCAGCGGCCGAGGTGGCGGTAGCCGGCCGCCAGTGCGCCGCCCCAGGCGGCCAGGCGGGACAGCGGACGGTTTTCGGGCAGCTGCGCCATCAGCCTGGGCGGCGGCACGGATGGAATAGAATGAACCGGGCCGGCACCGGCCGCAACGCCGGCTCCGGCCGTTTTTGCCCGCGCGCTCCCGACCAACCCTTTTCCAAACCCCACCCTCCGTGATCCATTCGCTTTTGACCAGCCACGACGCCTCGCGGTTCTTCGCCCGCTGGACCGCCGCCGACCCGGCGCGCGTGCAACTGGTGCAAGACCTGGCCCGATTATCCCTGAGCGCGGCCGACTTTGCTCGCGTTTTGCAGCAGCAGACCGCCGCCGGCGCAACGCTGCCGGCGGCGATGCGGCGGCTGCGCAACCTGGTGCTGGCGGTGCTGATCGAGCGCGACCTCGGCGGCCGTGCCGACCTGTCCGAGGTGGTGGCGACCATGACCGCGTTCGCCGAGTTCGCAATCCGCACCCACCTGGCGGAGCTGGCCGCAGAGTTGACGGCGGCGCACGGCGTGCCGCTCGGCCAGGAAAGCGGCGCACCGCAGGAACTGATGGTGCTCGGCATGGGCAAGCTGGGCGGCGCCGAGCTGAACGTGTCGTCCGACATCGACCTGATCTTCGTCTACGGCGAGGAAGGCGAGACCGGCGCCGGCGCCGGGCAGCGTGCGCTGTCGAACCACGAATTCTTCACGCGGCTGGGCAAAAGGCTGATCGCGGCGCTGGCGGAAATCACCGAGGACGGCTTCGTGTTCCGGGTCGACATGGCGCTGCGCCCGAACGGTGCGTCCGGACCGCTGGTGGCGAATCTGAACATGGTCGAGCGCTACCTGATCGTGCAAGGCCGCGAATGGGAGCGCTACGCGTGGATCAAGGCGCGTGCGATCACCGGCCGCGCCGCCGACATCGCGGCGCTGGACAACATCGTGCGGCCGTTCATCTACCGCCGCTACCTGGATTTCGGCTCGATCGACGCACTGCGCGCGATGCACGGCCAGATCCGGGCCGAGGTGGCGCGCCAGGAGCTGCGCCATCCGGAGCGTAGCGGCAACGTCAAGCTCGGGCGCGGCGGCATCCGCGAGATCGAATTCCTGGCACAAGTGTTCCAGCTGATCCGCGGCGGCCGCGATCCCGGGCTGCGCGACCGCTCGACCCGCGCCACGCTGCGCGCGCTGGCCGACAAGGGACTGCTGGAAGCCGGCACGGTGCGGCAACTGCTGGACTCCTACGAATTCCTGCGCAACCTGGAGCACCGGCTGCAGTACCTGGACGATGCCCAGACCCATACGCTGCCGGCCAGTGACGACGACCGGCTGCGGGTGGCGCGCATGATGGGCGAAGCCGACGCCGAAGCGCTGGCGGCCGCGCTCGATGCGCACCGGAGCCAGGTGGCGGCGCGCTTCGACGCCATCTTCAACGATCCGCAACGGGAAGCCGGCGCCGATTCCGCCGGCCAGCAGGGTACTGCGCTGTCCGAGCGCGATACGCCGGAAACGGTGGCCGCCTGCCTAGCGGCGCTCGGCTTCGACGACGCCGACGACGCCGCCCGCCGCCTGCTTTTGACCTGGCAGGCGCCGCGCATGCAGTCGCTGCCGGAATCCAGCCGCAACCGGCTGGCGGCAGTGATCAACGCCGCGCTGCCGATGATCGGCGCCCTGCCGCAGGCGCGCTTCGCCACCCTCGGCCGGCTGCTGGATTTCCTGGAGGCGATCGCACGCCGTGCCGCCTACCTGGCGCTGCTGGTCGAGTACCCGGGCACGCTGGCGCGGCTGATCCGCATGATCAACGCCAGCGACTGGGCCGCCAAATACCTGACCCGGCACCCGATCCTGCTCGATGAAATCCTGGAGCAGCGCGCGCTGAAGAGCCGCGCCGACTGGGGCGAATTCGGCCGCGATTGCCGGCGCCAGCTGGAAGCCGCCGCCGGCGATACCGAGCGCCAGATGGACATCCTGCGCGAGATGCACCACGTGCAGGTGTTCCGGCTGCTGGCGCAGGACCTGGAAGGCGGGCTGACGGTCGAGCACCTGGCCGACGAACTGTCGGCACTGGCCGATGCGCTGGTCGGCGCCACGCTGCAGGCGGTCTGGGACGGCATCGCCAACCGCCACCGCGAGGTACCGCGCTTCGCCGTGATCGCCTATGGCAAGCTGGGCGGCAAGGAGCTCGGCTATGTGTCGGATCTCGACCTGATCTTCCTGTACGACGACGACGATCCGGAAGCGCCGGCGCTGTACGCCAAGCTGGCCCAGCGCTTCATCACCTGGATGAGCAGCCACACCTCGGCCGGCACGCTGTTCGACATCGACCTGGCGCTGCGGCCGGACGGCGCCTCGGGACTCATGGTGGCGCCGCTGTCGAGCTTCCGCAAGTACCAGCTGGAGTCGGCATGGGTGTGGGAGCACCAGGCGCTGACGCGGGCGCGCTACTGCGCCGGCGACGCCGCCATCGGCGCCGCCTTCGAGGACATCCGCGTCGCCGTGCTGCGCCAGCCGCGCGACGCTACGGCGTTAAAGCGCGAGGTCGGCGCAATGCGCAGCCGGCTGCATGACGCGCATCCGAACCGCTCGCCGCTGTTCGACCTGAAACACGATGCCGGCGGCATGGTCGATATCGAATTCATCGTGCAATACCTGGTACTGCTGCACGCCGCACACTACCCGCAGCTGGTGGCCGACATCGGCAACATCGGCCTCCTGAAGCTGTGCGGCGAACTGGGACTGATCGAGCCGGCGCTGGCCGGCCGCGTCGCCGATGCCTACCGCACGATGCGCCGGCTGCAGCACCAGGGCCGCCTGCAGGGCGAGCAGCGGGCGCGGGTCGAGCCGGCGCAGGTGGCCAGCGAGGCGGCCGCCGTGCGCCAGTTGTGGGACGCGGTGCTGGGCTGAAGCGGCGGCCGCACAGGCGGATACATTTTTACTACAGTATTTTTGCGGGTTGCGGAATGGACCGGCAGGCGCGCATGATAGCCGGTAGCCATTGCGCCCGGCGCGACCGTCCGCGCGCGATGAGCTACGACTAGAGCGCTCTGTCCGCCCCGGAACAGCCAGCGCCACACCGGAGGAGACCAGCATGCACCTCGCGCGTCTTGGCATATCGAGCCGTCTGGCGCTCGCTTTCGGAACCAACCTGGGATTGCTGGCCGCGATGACCGCACTGGCGGCAGCCGGCGCCGGCCGTGCAGTGAGCCTTGGCTGCGGGCTGGCGGCACTGGCGCTCGGCGGCGCGCTGGCCTGGTG
>JBAUJK010000415.1:0-7256 GCA_049683695.1 Burkholderiaceae bacterium | reverse complement strand
CGGCGGCGGCGCCCGCAACGGCCACTTGCTGCGCCTGCTGGCGGCGGCGCTGGCCGAGCACCGCCATCCGGCCCGCATCGCCACTACCGCGGAGCTGGGCGTGCCGCCTGAGCAGGTCGAGGCGCTGGCCTTCGCCTGGCTGGCGCAGCGCTTCGACCGCCGCCGGCCCGGCAACCTGCCGGCGGTGACCGGCGCCGCCGGGCCGCGCATCCTCGGCGCGCTGTATCCGGCCTGAAGCAGTAGGCATTCATACTGCCCGGAGCATTTTCAAAACTGGCCGATATATCTGCGGTATTAGGCCATTTTTCAGCATACTCCCAGTTTCGATCCGCTCCGGCCAATAAAAAAGGACGCTGGCGCGTCCTTTTTTGGAAGCCGCGGCGTTGCCGCGGCGCTGACGGTGGTATGGCGGCTTATACCGAGAACGACGAGCCGCAACCGCAGGTCGAGCTGGCACTCGGATTCTTGATCACGAACTGCGCGCCTTCGAGATCGTCCTTGTAGTCGATCTCGGCGCCGACCAGGTACTGGTAGCTCATCGAGTCGATCAGCAACTGCACGCCGTTCTTCACCATCGTCGTATCGTCCTCGTTGACGATTTCGTCGAAGGTGAAACCATACTGGAAACCGGAGCAACCGCCGCCCTGCACGAACACGCGCAGCTTCAGGTCGGGATTGCCTTCCTCCTCGATCAGCTGCGCCACCTTGGTGGCGGCGCTGTCGGTGAAAACGATCGGGGCCGGCATCACGTCTTGTGTTTCGGCAACTGCATTCATGGTCAACTCCTGCTAGGTGATTCGATGATGAGATTATAGTCTTCAGCCGGCGCGCGAGTTGGCGCTCGGGGTCGCCAGCTTCAGCAGCGGCTCGTCGTCCTGGTCGTGCGACAGCTTGCCGGACACCTGGGCGCCGCCATGCATCTCCAGCGCACGGTAATGGACATCGCCGGTTATGCGGGCGCGCGGCTGCAATTCAAGCAGCTCGGACGAATACACCGGGCCTACCACCTGGCCATTGATGATCAGGTGGGCGGCGCGCACTTCGCCCTCGACCCGGGCCTGCTCCGAAATCACCAGCATGCTGGCTTCACCCGGCTCGGCGATGACGCTGCCCTTGACCTGGCCGTCCAGCCGCAGGCCGCCGCGAAAGCGGATATGGCCGTCGATGGAAGTCGATCCGCCGATCAGGCTGTCGATGGTATCCCTGGATTTGCGCCCGAACATGCTGCCTCCGTTGCCTGTCTACATATCGATGGATTGCCGCGCGCGGATCTTGCCCTTTTCCAGCACGCGGGCCTCGATCGCCTTGACCGCGACGCCGTCGGGCAGATCGAGCACACCCTCCAGCCGCTGATAATACTTGAATTCGAGTCTGTACCTCGGGTCGGCGGCGCCGTCGGCCGGGAACAGCAGCGCCCGAGTGGCGCCCTGCTGCTGCACGCTGACCGCCAGCTGCAGGCTGCCGATGAAGGCCTGGCCGCGCGCGCCCTGCCGCACCAGCAGCCGATAGCGCAACCGGGTCGGCGCTTCCAGCTCGCCCTCCATGCGGGCGATGGCGACATCGTGCGCGCCGGTGCCGGTCGGCAGCATGCTTTCGAAAAACGCCAGATCTTCCTTCAATCTAGCGTTGTCGGCTTCCAGCGCCTTGATCTGCGTCGCCAGTTGCTCGCGGGTCGTGCGCTCGATGTTGATCGCGCTTTCGGCCGCATCGACGCTGCCACGCAGACGCTCGCGCTCTGTTTCCAGACGATGGACCTGCGCGTTCAGTTCGGTCAGCTGCCGGCGCGCGGCATCCGGATCGAAACCGCTCGAGGCGCGTCCCATCCGGTACGACCACAGCGCCAGCGCCAGCGCCACGCCGACCAGGAGGATGGCCGCCAGCCCCTTCAGCGGCCACGAGATGCGGCTCCTGATGGTCATGCGCGGCGCCGAGGCCGGCCGCCGCCGCCGGATGTACTTCATCTGTCCGTCGCTGCCGGGCCGCTCAGGGCAGCACCGGGACCTGATCGAGGCCGGTCGCCTCGTCCAGGCCGAACATGATGTTCATGCATTGGACGCCCTGCCCGGCCGCTCCCTTGACCAGGTTGTCCTCGACCACCAGGATCACCAGCAGGTCGCCGCCGTCGGGTCGATGGACGGCGATGCGCAGCATATTGGAGGCACGCACCGAACGGGTTTCCGGATGGCTGCCGGCCGGCATCACGTCGACGAAACGCTGGCCGCGGTAATGGCTTTCATACAGCGCCTGGAAATCGGTGTCGCGCGCTTCCGGCAGGATGCTCGCGTACAGCGTCGAATGGATGCCACGGATCATCGGCACCAGGTGCGGCACGAAGGTCAGGCCGATCTGGCGGCCGCCGGCGATCGCCCGCAAGCCCTGCACCGTTTCCGGCAGGTGACGGTGGCCCTTGACGCCGTAAGCCTTGAAATTGTCCGACGCTTCCGCCATCAGCAGCGGGATTTCCGCCTTGCGGCCGGCACCGGACACGCCCGACTTGCAGTCGGCGATCAGGCTGGCTTCGTTGACCAGCGGCTTGCCCTGCGCCAAGAGCGGCGCCAGGCCGAGCTGCATCGAAGTCGGATAGCAGCCCGGCAGGCCGATCAAACGCGCCGTTGCGATCGCGTCGCGATTGACTTCCGGCAAGCCATAGACCGCCTCCTTCAGCAGTTCCGGGCAGGAGTGCGGCATGCCGTACCATTTTTCGAAGGCAGCCACGTCCTGCAGCCGGAAGTCGGCCGCCAGGTCGATCACCTTGACACCGGCCGCGAGCAGTTCCGGCGCCTGCGCCATCGCCACTCCGTGCGGGGTCGCGAAGAACACCACGTCGCAATCGGTCAGCCGCGCCTTGTCGGGGCTGGAGAACGCCAGCCCGACGCGTCCGCGCAGCGACGGAAACATGTCGGCGACCGGCATGCCGTCTTCCTTGCGCGAGGTTACCGCCACCAGTTCGGCGTGCGGATGGTTGGCCAACAGGCGCAGCAATTCGACACCGGTGTAGCCCGTGCCACCTACGATTCCGACTTTGATCATGATTGTCCTCTGCACCCGGTGCGAACCGGCATTTTAACAGCAGCGAAAAAAGCAAAAAACCGCCGGGCGCGAACCCGGCGGTTTTCGGTGTTTCCGAAAAATCGAATCAGCGCTTCGAGAACTGCTTGGCGCGACGCGCCTTGCGCAGACCGACCTTCTTGCGCTCGACTTCGCGCGCATCGCGCGTGACGAAACCGGCGTTCGACAGCGCCGGCTTCAGCGTCGCGTCATAGTCGATCAGCGCGCGGGTGATGCCGTGGCGGACCGCACCGGCCTGGCCCGACTCGCCACCGCCATGCACGTTGACCATGATGTCGAACGCTTCGACGTTGTTGGTCAGTTCCAGCGGCTGGCGGATCACCATCAGACCGGTTTCACGCGAAAAATATTCGGCGGCCGGCTTGCCGTTGACGACGATCTGGCCGGAGCCCGATTTGAGGAACACGCGCGCGACCGCGCTCTTGCGGCGGCCGGTTCCATAGTTGTAGTTACCGATCATGTCTTTTCCTTAGATTTCGAGCGCCTTGGGCTGCTGCGCGGCGTGCGGGTGGCTGCCCTCGGCATACACCTTCAGCTTCTTGATCATCGCGTAGCCGAGCGGCCCCTTGGGCAACATGCCCTTGACCGCTTTTTCCAGCGCGCGGCCGGGGAAACGCTGCTGCATCTTCTCGAACGTGGTCGCGTAGATGCCACCCGGATAGGTCGAGTGGCGGTAGTAGGTCTTGTCGAGCGACTTGTTGCCGGTCACGCGCAGCTTGCCGGCGTTGATGACAACGATGAAATCGCCAGTATCGACGTGCGGGGTGAATTCCGGTTTGTGCTTGCCGCGCAGTCGGAGTGCCACTTCGCTGGCAACACGTCCGAGGACTTTGTCCGTCGCGTCAATCACGAACCAGTCGCGCTTGACCTCGTGGCCCTTGGCGGAAAAGGTTTTCATGATGACTTCCTGATTAAATGAATGAATTCGCCCGGATCGGTGGTTCCGCGCATCCGCCTGATCGGCGCCGCACGGACTCGGCCTTGTTTTCGTCTTTCCTGAGCGCACGGAAAGCCGGTCATTATAGCTGCTTCGCATCTTTGCGGTCAAACCCGCACCTGATGATGCCGTACTGCAATGCAAGCTGGCAAAAAAAACCCGAAGCATTGGCTTCGGGTTCAAATCCACACCAAAGGAGGAGGGTGGAGGAGACAAGGGACAAATGTTTCGTCGTTTGTTAGAAACATTTGGTGATTCCATTATAGCGGAAACATTGTGCAATGCAAGGTAAATAGTTGCTCTTTTGTTTCCGCAAGTGAAAATTCAGATTTTTACACCGAATCAACAAATAAACATCTTTTATTTCAATAACTTACGGCTTATTCCCATAATACGGCATAAGTTCCACGATATGCTTTATGCTGCTTTGCAGCAATTAAATCTTCCTTGTGGCCTCGGCTTATCGGTCAAGTTTAACAATTTTCGAGCCTTGTCGAAGCTGGAGCTACAATACCGCCATCTTCATCCCCAAAGAGCATATCGATGGAATGCACAGTACGCTGGACCGGCGCGTCCGGCATGACCTTCCTGGCCGAGTCCGGCTCTGGTCATGTTCTCGCGATGGATGGCGCAATTGAGGGCGGCGGCCACAATCTGGCGCCGCGTCCGATGGAAGTGGTGCTGGCGGGAGCCGGCGGCTGTACCGCCTATGACGTGGTCCTGATCCTGCGCAAAAGCCGGCAGGATGTGCGCGGCTGCGACGTCAAACTGACTTCCGAACGCGCCAACCAGGAACCGAAGGTGTTCACCAAGATCCATTTCCATTTCACGGTGCGCGGCCGCGATCTGAAGCCGAACCTGGTGGAGCGTGCGATCAAGCTGTCGCACGATAAATATTGCTCAGCCTCGATCATGCTGGAAAAGACCGCTACGATTACGCATTCGTTCGAGATCGTCGACGACCTCGCTGCCGAGCCGGCCGCCGAAACGCGCCTATAAATAGTAGGCGACGCTGGTCATGACCTTGGCGGCCGCCCGCATCGCCTGCCGCACCGGCATCGGCAACTCTTCGGCGCCCAGCGCGCCCGCAGCCGCACCGTGCGCCACCTCGTCGGCCGCCATCTGCGTCACGATCGCGCGCGACTTGGCGTCCTGCGCCGGCAGGCGCTCCAGATGGCCGGCCAGATGCGCCTCTACCTGGCGCTCTGTTTCCACCACGAAGCCGAGACTTTTCGCGTCGCCCAACTTGGCAGCGACGGCGCCGAGCAGATAGGCACCGCCGTACCAGAACGGATTCAGCAGGCTGGGTCGGGAATTCAATTCGCGCAGTCGCTCAGCGGTCCACGCCAGGTGATCCTCCTCCTCGCGCCCAGCCAGCGCGAACTGCCGCCGCAATGCCTCGGTGCGCGCGAACTGGCCTTGCGCATCGTACAAGGCTTGCGCGCACACTTCGCCGACGTGATTGACACGCATCAGGCCGGCACTGTGGCGCTGCTCCTGCGGACTCAGTGCGGCATCGTCAGCATGCAGGCCGGGATTGGGGCGCGATGCCCGGGCGGCGCCGACGATCGTGCGCAACGCGCGATCGAAGCCGGCAATCACGGCATCCGAAGTCTGATTCATCTGTAGATCGATCCTTGCGAAACGGAAACATGGCCGGCTTGGCGCACCGCGCCTTCCGACTGTTCCTGAGGAATTGTAAGCCACGCTTGTGCCACCGCCGCAGCCAAAAGCCGGACATGACAGACATCTGCACCAACCGGAAAGCCCTTGGCTTCGGAACGGCAGATTCGGCGCTGCTTCCGTGGTTGGGCATCGTCACCGCCGGGATTTGTTGCAAATGTGCCACAGCCTGTGCCGCTTATTGCCGGCAAAACCGATTTCTCTTTGCTCTGGCCGCCGATCTTTGATGAAATGAAGTCTAGCTTCTTGATCCACCGGTTCGGAAGTGTCGGCAGGGACGTTATCACTAGTGACCTTGCTGAAGCAGCATATAAATTTAGCACGACAACTTTTGGAGAATCTTCAATGAAAAAATCGCTTCTCGCACTGGCCGTACTGGGCGCCTTCGCAGGTGCTGCGTCCGCGCAGACCAGCATCACCATCTACGGTTCGTTCGACGCCGGTATTCGCAATGTGACGAATTTCAACGCCAATGGCAGCCGTCTGTCCATGGGCTCGAACGGTACCTACAATTCGAACCGCATCGGCTTCAAGGGCGTGGAAGATCTGGGTGGCGGCCTGAATGCCCACTTCCAACTGGAAACCGGCTTCAACACCGGCACTGGCTCGCTGGATAACGCTGCCAACCGCCTCTTCAATCGTACCGCGGCAGTCGGTATCGGCGGCGCCTGGGGCTCCCTGGATCTGGGCCGTCAGTACTCGGTGAACTTCAAGACGATCGGCCTGTACGATCCGTTCCAGTACAAGTACACCGGCATCATCCCGCTGGCAGCGCAAGGTGGCTTGACCCGTCTGGACAACGACATCCAGTACTCGGGCAAGTTCGGCGGCGTTGGCGTGATGGCTGAATACGCGCTGGGCGAAGTCGCCGGCAGCACCGGCAACAACTCGACCTACGCAGTTGGCGCCAACTACACTGGCGGTGGCATCACCGTCGGCGCGGCCTACACTGGCGGCAAGCGTGGCGCGACCCCGGCAACCGCCGATCAGTCCCTGCGCAACTTCACCGTTGGTGGCGCATACGCTACCGGCCCGTTCCGCGTGGCCGTCGGCTATGCTGACCTGAAGCAAGACATCGCTGGCGGCGGCGACGCTCGCGTCAAAGACTGGTGGTTGGGCGGCAGCTACGCCATCACCCCGGCAGCTGCTCTGAGCGTTGCTTACTACGACACCAAGGTCGACGCGACCGACACCAAGCAGAAGCTGTTCATCGTCGGCGCCACCTACGCCCTGTCGAAGCGGACCAATTTCTACGCCGACATCGACAACAAGCGTTTCAGCGGCCCGGCTGCTCCGGACACCCAGACCGGTATCTCGGTTGGTATCAACCACCTGTTCTAAGCAGCGTAGATGGCGGTGTAACTCCGCTGCCATCTAAACAGCTTTAAGCAGTTCAACGGACCCCATGTGGGTCCGTTTTGTTTTTGGCCACAATGGGATGAACCGGAATCGCACCTTCTTTCCTCTTCCCTCTATCTTTCCTGCGCAACGCACCCTAGTCGGCAGACGTTTTTTCAGCTTTGGACAGCGCTGCTGCTAGTGTTGGCAGGCCTTTATTCCTTGTTGT
>JBAUJK010000414.1:0-3204 GCA_049683695.1 Burkholderiaceae bacterium | reverse complement strand
CGCCGCCCTGCCGCTTCGACGTGGTGGCGATCGACGGCGGCCAGATCAGCTGGCTGAAGGACGCGATCCAGGCCTGACGCGGCTGCCCGGCGGTACGGCGCTCCTTTATAATCGTCGCACCATGAATACTCAACGCATCCTCGGCCACTTCCACGAAAGCGCCGAGTTGAAGATCCAGGCGGCGTCGCTGCTGGCGGAACCGATTGCGCAGGCGGTGGAACTGATGTTCGCCGCGCTGTCTAATGGCAACAGGATCTTGGCTTGTGGCAACGGCGGCTCGGCTGCCGACTGCCAGCATTTCGCTGCCGAGCTGGTCGGGCGCTTCGAACGCGAACGGCTGCCGCTGCCGGCGCTGGCGCTGACCACCGACACCTCGATCCTGACCGCGGTCGGCAACGACTACAGCTTCAACGAGATCTTCGCCAAGCAGGTGCAGGCCTTCGGCCAGGCCGGCGACATCCTGCTGGCGCTGTCGACGTCCGGCAATTCGGCCAACGTGCTGGCGGCGGTCGACGCGGCGCTGGAGCGCGACATGCGGGTGGTGGCGCTGACCGGCAAGGGCGGCGGCGCGATGGCGGCGCGCTTGGGCGGCGGCGACGTCCACATCTGCGTGCCGCACGACCGCACCGCGCGCATCCAGGAGGTGCACCTGTTGACGATTCACGCTTTGTGCGACGGCATCGACGTCGCGTTATTTGGAGGAGATGCGCATGATTGATTCGAAGCGCGGCTGGCGCGCGCTGCGGCGGCCGCTGGCGGCGGCGGCACTGTGCGGGATGCTGGCCACCACGCTGGCCGGCTGCTTCACGATGGCGGTGGGCGGCGTCGTGATGGGAACGCTGGCGGCGACCGACCGCCGCACGCTCGGCGCCCAGACCGAAGACAAGGCGATCGTGCTGAAGGCCGCCAACCGGCTCGGCAGCATGCCCGGCGCCGGCAGCAACCACATCAACGTCACCAGCTTCAACCGCAAGGTGCTGCTGACTGGCGAAGTGCACGATGCGCAGGCCAAGGCCGCCGCCGAACGCGAGGTGGCCGGGGTCGAAGGCGTCCAATCGGTCGTCAACGAACTGGCGGTGGCCGGCGTCTCCAGCTTCACCGCGCGCTCCAACGATTCGCTGTTGACCGGCAAGGTCAAGGCCTCCTTCGTCGACGACAAGGTGATCTACGCCAATTCGATCAAGGTCGTCACCGAGCGCAGCGTGGTCTACCTGATGGGACGCGTGACCCCGTCCGAAGGCGCGCGCGCGGCGGCGATCGCTTCCGGCGTGGCCGGCGTGCAGAAGGTGGTCAAGGTGTTCGAATACATCACCGACGCCGAGCTGAAGCAGCTGACCGCGACGCCCGAATCGCAGCCGCAGCAGCCGCAGAACTAGTGCCGTCGCCCGATCTTGCGTTTGCGCAGCGGGTAGGCTAACGTAGGCCGCCAGACGATCCGTCTGGCGGTTTTTTTTCGTGGAGGGCAGGCATGGTGACTCTGATCGTTGTGCTGGCGGTGGCGCTGCTGGCGGTGTTCTGGGCGGTCGGCGCCTACAACCGCTTCGTCACCCTGCGCAACCGCTTCAAGAACGCGTTCGCCCAGATCGACGTGCAGCTGAAGCGCCGCTACGACCTGATTCCGAACCTGGTCGAAACCGCGCGCGGCTACATCAAGCACGAGCGCGACACGCTGGAAGCGGTGATCGCCGCCCGCACCCAGGCGGTCAGCGCCAATGCACGCGCCGCCGGCAATCCAGCCGACGCCGCCGCGGTGCAGCAGATGGCGGCCGCCGAAGGCGCGCTGTCGGCCAGCCTGGGGCGGCTGTTCGCGCTGTCGGAAGCCTATCCCGACCTGAAGGCCAACCAGAACATGATGCAGCTGACCGAGGAACTGACCTCCACCGAAAACCGCATCGCCTTCGCGCGCCAGGCCTACAACGACGGCGTCACCGAATACAACACCGCGCTGCAGATGTTCCCGGCCTCGGTGATCGCCGGCATGTTCGCCTTCACCCCCGGCCAGCTGCTGGAAGCCACCGAGTCGCCGCAGGAGCGGCAGCCGGTCAAGGTCAGCTTCTGACGCCGCGCCGGCGCCAAGGCCGGCGCCGGCTCCTTTCGCATGGATTTCTTCGGACAGCAGGAACAGGCGCGGCGCCAGAGCCGCACGCTGGTGCTGCTGTTCGCGCTGGCGGTGATCCTGATCGTCGTCTGCGTCAACCTGGCGCTGGCGCTGCTGTGGATCTGGGCCAACGGCGAGCCGCTGTCCGCCGCGCACCAGTACCCGCGCGGCTTCTTCGCCACCAACACGGTGGTGACGGTGGCGCTGATCGGTACCGGCACGCTGATCCAGAGCTGGAACCTGCGCGACGGCGGCGACGCGGTCGCGCGCATGGCCGGCGGCCGTCCGGTCGCACCGGCCACTACCGAACCGTCCGAGCGGCGCCTGCTGAACGTGGTGGAGGAGATGGCACTGGCTTCCGGCATCGCCTGCCCGCGCGTCTACCTGCTCGACAAGGAAGAGGCGATCAACGCCTTCGCCGCCGGCCACACGCCGAACCAGGCGGCGATCGCAGTCACGCGCGGCGCCGTGACGCGGCTGTCGCGCGACGAACTGCAGGGCGTGGTCGCGCATGAGTTCAGCCATATCCTGAACGGCGACATGCGGCTGAACGTGAACCTGATCGGCGTCCTGTTCGGCATCCAGATGATCGCCGGCTTCGGCCGCACGCTGATGGATTTCGGCGCCCGCGTCTGGGCTCGGCGCGGCCGCGACGAAAAAGGCCCGCCGCTGCAGCTGGTGCTGATGGCGGTCGGTGCCGTGCTGTTCGTGATCGGCTACATCGGCATCTTCTTCGGCCGCCTGATCAAGGCCGGGGTGTCGCGCCAACGCGAATTCCTGGCCGACGCCAGCGCGGTGCAGTTCACGCGCAACCCGGACGGCATCGGCGGCGCGCTGCGCAAGATCGGCGGGCTGGGGCGCAAGGGCGGCCTCGGTTCGCGCATCGGCCATCCGAACGCGGAACAGCTGTCGCATCTGTTCCTGGGGGCGGCGCTGCCGCGCTTCGCGCATGGCTGGCTGGCGACCCACCCGCCGCTGGCGGAGCGGCTGCGGCGCATCTACGGCCGCGTGATGGAGCCGCTGGACGCGCCGGAAATTGCGCCGGAAGCGCCAGCCAGCGAGCCGATGCTGCCCGACATTCCGTACTTCACGCCGGCGACGACTGC
>JBAUJK010000413.1:0-13668 GCA_049683695.1 Burkholderiaceae bacterium | reverse complement strand
CGAATTGAGCAATGGTCGCTTCAGTATGGCTTGCCATGCGGCACACGTGACGAAGGCCGCCGGGGTTGCCAGCCAAGGGCTATTTCGAAAGGCCGTTCGCAACCCAAAACTGCCGGCTGCACAATTCAAAAGTAGACGTTCGGGGTCGCGATTAACGTAGAGCTAACCTGCGACCGGAATGCCGCGGAGCAGCATGTAGGGCGTCCGGGTTGAGCGCCGGGTTGGGCGTCATTTAAGTAATTCTGCAATCTCGACGCCCGCAGTGCTCAGGACAACCCCGACGAAAAGCCATGATGCTCCAATAGCAGAGATGTGTACTCCTCCTGTACCGGTGGCTTCAAGCTTTGTGCGAATATCGTTGTCTTCCGTTTGCCTTGCTTGCTCTTCAGTCTTGATCGCCTCGACTGTTTTTCGGAATTCTTTGTCCATTTCCCTTTCGGTACTACTGATGCGCTCGTGAATCAGAACGATATTTCGTTCAAGTGACTCGAGACGTTCCTCTGTCGTTGGATTTGGCCCTGCCGGTCGATGCGTACTGTGCGCCCTTGCTTTACCAGTGACGATTCCAAGTGATCCCGCGCCAGCACCAAGAACAATGTTCCGACGCATTAGGGGAAACCGCTCAAGCCACGATTTGGCCTTTGCTGTAAATGACGGGTATCCAAAGAGTGCCCTAGTTTCAGAAATACCCCAAATAACAGTTCCAATGCCAAGGACCTGAAGCACAAGGCCAGTTAGACGAATAACGGATTCTGGTGTGTGCGGTCGAAGTGAAACTACTAAAGCGACGCCAATTACCCCGGCGGCAAGCCAAGCATACCGAGCCTCAGCCAACCACGGCCATAGTAGTCGTATTCTGGATGTGCTAATTGGCACCGATGCTCCCCTTCTATGAAGTCCAACGTAGAGATGACCGGCACGTTGCGGCGACCGACCTGTTAGACCGGGTACGCAAACCTTGTCCCCTTTGGCTGTTCAAGGAAATCCCCCCAAATGGCCCATTCTGAGTGAGTTGGATCGGTGCAAGCGAGAACCCACAGGGCTGCTATCGGGAGCTGTGGCGGAAGCACCAAGGACTCAGGCCGGAAATGGACCCGCCGGTTCAAGTGAATCAATACGGTCAGGTCCTTGCGTCCTCTGTACATCGAGAGGCCTTGGACAAGGGCATCCAGCGTTGCGCGAGCGTTTCTCTCTTCTGGAACCAGCTCCTTTATTTGGACCGGCGCGAAATGCTGCACGTCGCCATCGAACCACATCCCGACGAAATCCGCGTCCTCGAACTCACTTTTCGAGAGGAAAACCTTTCGCCCGGTCCGTTCGGTCATGCCGTGGCAGAACAGAGCACCGAGTCGAGCCTCTCGCCATTCCTTGAGCCGGTTCGTCCTCAGGGACCTCACGTTCGCATCAATCGACTCGCCCAAGAGTCGGTGTTCGATGCAGCGCAGACGCCTAAGGAATGGTACGGGATCGCGATAGTCACGTCTTGCTGCCTCACGCAAGCGAATTGCTTCCATGCACTGTCTAACGTAGAGGTGACCGGCACGTTGCGGCAAGTGGCCGCACGGTACACAATTTCCAACGGCGCCGTGCGGCTCCTTGCTGCAACGTATTTACGTCGACCGGCAAGTTAGATCTCACCGCCACCGTCCTCGTCCTTTCCCGCATTGCCTCTACCGGGGTCGATGGCCGTCAAATTCTTTGCGTGCTCCAGAACGCGCTCCAGTTCCGCCATGGAAAGGCCTTCGATATGCACCACAGTGTTCTCCTTCGTGGTGATGATCACCTTCCGACCGCGCCTGCCGTTTATGAAGGCCACAACAACTGTCGCAAGGGCGCCCCACATGGCAGCGTTGCCAACGGCTTGCATCACCTCCAGCACACCCGATGAGGCCATTGGAACGCCAGCTCGGACTTGGCGCATCTGGTACTTGACCCCGTGCTCATTTAGGAGCTGAACGAAGGGGCCGAAGCTGTCCTTGAACAGGTGAACGGGTATTGATTCCATGACGCTCCGAGTGAGACCTAATGTAGAAATGACCGGCGGACAGTAGGCCGAAGAAATCCGGCCGATAGGACGTCCGCGTCGACTGCCAGGTTAGGCATCATTGCGCTCCAGCACCAGCATGAGAGCGTCGTTGGCCATGGTGAAGTTCTCCAACTGCCCCGCAATGCAGTAAGCCCACTTGGTCCCATGGACCAGATTGTTCCTAAAGCGGTAGATCACAATGAGAGCCACGGCAACCCGGTCTGCCGGGTCATCATTTTGGCGCCGTAGGACTGCCTCGACTAGCGCCGGATTGTCGTTCCCGCAAAGGTTTAAGTGGCGGAAGTGGTCTGAGCGCTGCTCACCCGGGAAGTAGCGGTTGCAGAAATATTCCAGAACGCGATCGAAAAACTCGTGACCGAGCACACCGCGAGCGGCCCATTCGTGCGACAGGGCGAGGATCTCTCGGGCCGATGCACTGGCAGCGAGGGCTCGTGCTTCGAATAGGCTCCACAAGAGCGCGAAACTGGCAATCGCCTCGCGATCCCGTGCAGGGAGCTCGCGGAATCCGGGAACGTGGGCTTCAAGCCAGACGGTCGGTTCCATGATGTCTAACGCCGCGTTGACCAGCGCGCGCCATGCGCCGCGAAGCGGCCAGCTCTTTGGCGCGTGTCTGGGTTGAACAATGAGTTATGTTCTATTTCACTCTCCGAACCTTGGCCGAGGTTCCATCCACTCGCATAACTGGCCCATAACCTGGATCGAAGATTATTACGTCGGGCCTATAAGCATACTTATATTCATACTTGTACTCTGATTGTTTCCACACTTGCCCATTGACTAGCTGATACTCAGTTTCGCCTTCCCAGCCTTTGAACTCACCATTGATTTTGTTTTCAATAACGCTCGTAATTTGTCTGACTGGAACAATCTCAGACTGTCGATCTACTTGAATAAAAAATCTTCCACTTTTTCGAAGTATTAAAGCCTCAGGACAATAAGAATAGTGGTACCAGTATTTATATTCGTCTTGAACCCAGTATGTCCCGTTCATGAGCTTAAACAGGTTCTCGTCATCGAAGCCTTCAAAATCTCCGTCGATTTGACTTCGGATTACTAATTCAAATCCTTCCACCATTTCTCCCTCATTGAGCCTAACGCCGCATTGACGAGCATGCGCCACGTGCCGCAAAGCGGCAAGCTTGTTGGCGTGTGCCTGGGTTGAACAACAAGTTAGATTGCTTCATTACAGCTCTCTCTGGGTAATTCTATTTTCAGCATCTTTTCGATTGACTACTTCGTAGGCCCAGTTGAAATGGGTGTACAGAAACGGCGGACCACCCTCGCGATCAATCACTTGGGCCTGGACTATAAAAACGGTCCCTGAAGGATGCGCCTCTCGCATTTTGGCCGAGCACTCAACCCTCATTCCGATATCGAGGCCTTGTCCAGGTAAAGGGCGTGCACGAAGCCGCTTAGAAGACGGCTCCCTCGGATTCCGAAATGTTTCAATCGCGACGCGTCTGTAGTAACTCATTTGGACAATCTAACTTTCTATTTAGACGGACAGCAGCTGTCTGAATACCTCCCCGACCTATCCATCCAACTGGACAAGCCAAATTTTCGCAAGCGCTCGATGCGCGGTTGTTATGACAATGTACTGTATAAAAACACGGTATTAAATAACAAAAAGCTCCGCTGAGTTTATACCTCCAGTTACAAACAATACAAGACCGCCAAAACTGCTGGACCAACTCCGACGCTGTATCCGCGACAAGCACCATAGTCTGCGTACAGAGGACGCCTATGTTTACTGGGCGCGCTGGTTCATTCGGTTTCATGGCTTGCGCCACCCGACAGAAATAGGGGCTGCCGAAGTACAGGCATTCCTGTCTTATCACGCGAATGATCGTAAAGTCGTCGCCGCAACGCACAAGCGGGCACTGTGTGCCTTGTTGTTTCTGTACAAGCAGGTTGTGCAGATGGGACTGCCATGGATGGAGCAATTGCCCTAGCCTAACCGGCCGCCGAGACGGCCAACGGTGTTGATGCCTGCAGAAGTAGCTGCGCTGCTGGGCGCGAAGTCCGGCACCTATGCGCTTATCGCCCGCCTCTTGTACGGGACCGGTATGCGGCCGATGGAATGCATGACCCTGCGTATCAAGGACCTTGATGTCGAACGGCGTGGAATTACAGTCCGGAACAGAAAGAGAGGCAAAGATCGTATGGCTGTATCGCCGCTTTCGCTTGTCGCCCCGTTACGCGATCACCTGGCAACTGTACTCTTTGTTTGACGGCGACCGAACGCACCGGCGTACTGGACGGCGAATCCATCACTTCGACACCGAGAAGCGCGCCTCGAAGCGTTCCGACTTGTTGCGGGTGAACTCCGGCCACGCTTCGGCACCGGGGATGATGGCCTTCAGGCTGCTCATCATCTGGCAGCCGTTGCCGTGTCGCCTGGTTCAGGCGGGGCGCGGCAACGTCTTCGGCCGGATCGAAAGTCAGCGGCATCATTCATCGCGTCCGCTTGACGCCCTTAACGGCAAGAATGCTCACTACTCGATGCACGTCAATGTGATATGTTTCCACACGGAAATTGAACTTTCGGCAGAGTGGCATGGAAAATCGACGCGTAGAATCGGAAAACGGTTTTTGGCAGGCGGTACAGATCATCTTCATACTGTATTTCCTATGCCTGGCGATCAAGATGGTCTACGTTGAGATCCCGAAGGCCGTGCACCGCTATTTCTTCGTCCCCACCGGACCTGACAACGATCCGACCCCTACGCAGTTGATCCTGGGGCCTGTGCTCGGGTATCTCACTTTCCTGGCGCTATTTGCCGTTGCAGCATTGGCCGGCGCCGCGCCAATAGCAATTCTGGCTTTGTTGATCTGTTGGCCTACCGTCTTTCTTTGGCAATTCGTTGGCCGGGATAAGAGTGAAGACGACGACGGGCCGACGCGTATCTGGCTTCTCGTCTTGTTCTGCATTCGAGTCGTTCTCTATTCCATCCTCGCCCTTCCCACCATTGGTTTTGTCTTCACAGCTGCCGACATCTACCAAGGAAATCCGGTTTCGGCGGCGGGGTACTGGTTCGTCGCCACTTTCGCAGCGATTTTCGTCATCCTGGCTGTACATGTTGTCCTTCAGGCCCTGTGGAACCGTGCAGGCGCACGTGTACCTGCCTGGTGGCCGATCCAGACCGATCATGCAAAACGGATGCGGGCACTCGATGCGGAGGAAGTGCGGCACAAGGAAGCGCTGGCCTATCTGACCCGCTATCTGGATCAGTTGCCCCTCGCGCTATGGTCGGCATCGCAAAAAGCGACTTTCGTCCAATGGATTTCACGCGAGGATCAACGGCTGATAGCGTTCCAGCACTATTGGGATGACGCGGATCGCCTGCATTGGCTCGGTGAAGTGACCGGCGTACGGACGGTATGCCACCTCGGCAGGCTGTCACCGGAGCAGCAGCAGGTACGACGAGATCTTGCCTGGGCGCGGGTGCATATCATTCCGCAGCGGGAACGGCAACTTGCACGGAACGCGGCCGAGAAGGCAAAACGCCGCGCCGAAAATCCGGTAAATGGGCCAGACCCTGCCAAGGTCGCGAGGCGGGAGGCAGCACGCCAACTCAAACGCGAGGCCACCAGGCAGCAGAAGGAAGCGCGTGACGCGCAGTATCTGCGGGACCTCCAGGCCAAAGGGCGTGCCGCACGAGAGGCATATCGCAACGCCAGGTAGCCCGAATGCTTTCGGCCATTGCCGCGGCCCGATCCACCGAATTCAGTCGCGCATGAAGTAGGAGAAGGGTCCGGCGGATGGCGGCCCCGACCAGCGACGCGGCACGAACACCACATGGGTCTAAAACAGGCGGAAAACGCGATAGTGCTGCCGCTGGCGGGCAGTCAGAAAACTTCCGTCCATCAGCAGACGCATCGTTGATACCGGCGTGATCTGGACGCCGAATAGCCTAACCCCGTAGATGTTGCAGTGGAAGATGAACCGGCCGGTGCTCCGGTTGTGCAGGCGGCACAGGAAGTACCAGGCTTTATCGCGCAGGCGTAAGGTCATCGTCCCTGGACCAGTTTCGGTTCATCTACCGCTGCACGGCGATCTTCAGTCCCCTGCCGTGCCATGGGCAACGACGAGGCTAAAAACCCGGCCATCCACTTCACCGATCAGTGCCGACCGAATGGCCGGCGCGGCACAATCCCAGACAGCCAGGGCAGCCGCAGTCAAGCTGGCTCCGTTCTGCTCGGCGGCCAGCCATTGCCGGTTTCTCTCACGGAAAGCCGGATCGTGCTCGATGTTCCAGGTAGCGACGTCCGCCACGGTCCGGCACAGAACCTCGATACTCTGCAGTACGACCCGGCCGTCAGAACGATTTTCGGCGAGCCAGGTGAACGACGCGGAACGCCACCTTTCAGTATCGGGATTGACCATGCCCGGTTGCGCATATTCATACAAGGTCTTCCAGGCAGCGACCAGATTGAGAATTGGAACCGTATGGATCGCAGAGCCGTCGACGAGCGTCAGGTGAGCGGACATGGTTTGAACTTAAGGGCGAGTTGGAGCAAGTGCCATCAATCGATGGCGGATTGTTCCCAGCAGGGGGATCTGCAGCAATTCCACCGCACAACCCGAACATGTATCTCTTGACTGTCGATCCGAGACTGCCATGGGTGCCAGCGGGATTTCGTCGCAGCGTCCGTGCGCGGCTGGGCCGGACCGATACATCAGAAACGCCGGCAATGGCAAAGCGGCGGCGATAGCCTCCGCCGCTCCGGCATGTGCGGTCTCAGGAATCCGGTCATGCATACTGTTCAGCGGCAGGCATCGCGGCAAGGATTGCGGCTAGCGCCGCACGAGCGTCATCGTTCAGCGCCTCGTGATCGGTCAGTAGGTCCAGCACCTCCCGCCCCCCTGCCGCGCTGGTCAGCGCGGCGACGAAGGCCGGATGATTGCCATCGGCGCCGTTGCGGAGTAACAAGGCAATCATGTCGGCGCGCTGGCCGACAAACTCGTCCTCGCCGTTATACATGTCGGCCGGTTGGGCCTGTGCCGCCGTGCACAACGGCGCTTGGTCTGCGGCATGGACGTCTGCACCGGCGGCCAACAGTATCTCGACCATCGGCTCGTCGAGAGAGCCGACGGCACCAATGAGGGCGGCTTCGCCATCGGCATGCACGCTGACGCCGTTGCTCAATAGCCAGTCGACCGCGCTGGCGGCGAAGTTGGAAGCTGCCGCCAGCAGCGCCTTCTGTCCGCCGACCTGCAGGTCGGCGCCCTGCGCTGCCAGTTCCTGCAGCATGTCGACATTGTCGACAGCCGCCGCGGCGGGCAGAACAATGTCCGATACCGCGCGCAGTTCCACGCCGGCGGCAACCAGCAGATGCAGTATTTCCCGATAGTCGGTGTGCCTGCGCCCCTCTGTGTAGTAAGGCGTCCGCAGCGCATGAGCGTGTGCGCCCTCAACCGTGCCTACCAGGGCTGTCCAGCGGTCATACTGGACTTGCGCACCGTGCTGGAGCGCCAGCTGGACACCTTCGCGATCCGCCCAACGGCACGCCAAGCCCAAGTATTTGTGCCAGAACACACTACACCAGTGCTGCGCGGTGGTGCCGTCGTGCCCGAGGGTGTCGCGCAAGCCTGCAAGCCGGCCGGCAGCGAAGGCGGACAGCCAAGGATCGGACGTCGCCACGGCAAGGCATGGCCCTGTCATGGCCATTGCTTCCTCAACAATCGCTGGCCAGTCACAGGTTGCGTCCTCGAGTTCCTCGTCGAGCAGGCCGAGCGCCAAACGCAAGTCGAGATCGGCACTGCTGACGCACGTCAGGACTGCACCGAGCTTGAGTGCGGCCGGCAAGCGGGAGTTGGCAAGGAACGACAGGATCGCGTCTTCGTAACGCGGATCTTCCGCCCCGGCGTTCAGGTGGTGTTGCTCAAGGAGCGGCCGCCAGCGGCTACAGACTTCATCAAGGGAAGTACTGCTATCCAGTGGGAGATACCAACGGAGAAAATTCATGATTTGTATAGGTGCAATGCGTCGGGGATAGTCAACGCCTCAGGCGCGACTCATGTTTCGGCGTGCAAGGTAGTGTTCAAGGCTCTCGGTGGACGTGGCATTTTCAGGCACATCCACCCCGGAATGGACATAGCGAGCCCATACGTTCTTCCAAGGATACGTATCGAAGCCTGAAGGCATCGACGACTGGCACTGCTTGTTCAGCAGCGCATGCTCGCTGGGAGTTACCCGGCTCAGAATCGTATTTACTTGCACCAGCGAGGTGACGTTGACCGCCAGGTCCTGCAAAACCTCTCCGTGTGCGTACTGGAACAAGACATTCATCAAGCAGCCAACCGGGATGGCGTGCTCGAGTTCCGTTGGTTCTTCCATTAAATCGGCGCGACGGGCTGCAGGCGTGCAAGGCACTTCGAACGCATTCGCCACGAGACGCGCTTGGTACTGGCGAAGCAGATGCGCAATGGTCAGCTTGCAGTCATTTCTCGTGCCGTGCCCGCTGCGATACAACAAGATCGCATTCGCAATATGAGCGGCCATACCATCCAGGGTAAGACGCTCGTAGCTCTTGCTGTTCATACTCGGTGATTGCATCAAACTTGTTCCTTGTCTTCAGAAGCCGTGCGCTCTGCACCGCCAATTGCATGCCGAGGGTGCTTGGAGAGTGCCTTAGCTTCTCTTCGAGTAGTTGAACTATCAACGGGGTGAAGGCGAGTTGGCAACAAAGAGCAATGTCTGCTCATGGCCGACTTTGCCATTGCCGAAACGATCAATACCAGCGCACTTTTAGCTTGCCCATTGACTCCGGCGCATATGGTTGACGAGGTTGGAATGTAAACCGGCCGGGTTGAATGGCCGGCCAAAGGGAGGAACAGACATCGCATTCCGGCGTGCGCCGGAAATTCAGCCACAGCAGGGAGTATGCATCAAAAATCACCTAATCACACCCGGCTTAAAGCGCTATGCAAGGGAGTATCCTCGGATAGCGCGCTACCCCGTGGCCGACTCAAGCCACCCAGCGCCGCGCGTTGCGGAACATCCGCATCCACGGCGAATCCTCGCCCCATCCGGCCGGATGCCAGGAATGCTGCACGGTGCGGAACACGCGCTCCGCGTGCGGCATCAGCACCGTGAAGCGGCCGTCGGCGGTGGTGACCGAGGTGATGCCGCGCGGCGAGCCGTTCGGGTTGGCCGGGTAGCTTTCGGTGGCCTGGCCGCGGTTGTCGACGAAGCGCAGCGCCACCAGCGCGCTGTCGATGTCACCGGTCTGCGAAAAGTCGGCGTAACCTTCGCCGTGCGCGATCGCGATCGGGCTCTGGGTGCCGGCCATGCCGGCGAAGAAGATCGACGGCGAATCCATCACCTCGACCATCGAGAAGCGCGCCTCGAAGCGTTCCGACTTGTTGCGGGTGAACTTCGGCCATGCTTCGGCACCGGGGATGATGGCCTTCAGGCTGCTCATCATCTGGCAGCCGTTGCATACGCCCAGCGCGAAGGTGTCGGCGCGGCCGAAGAAGGCGGCGAAACGTTCGGTCAGCGCGGCGTTGAACAAAATCGTCTTGGCCCAGCCTTCGCCGGCGCCCAGCACGTCGCCGTAGGAAAAGCCGCCGACCGCGATCAGGCCCTTGAAGTCGTCCAGCCGCGCGCGGCCGGCGATCAGGTCGCTCATGTGGACGTCGACCGCCTCGAAGCCGGCGCGGTGCATCGCGTACGCGGTTTCGACGTGCGAATTGACGCCCTGCTCGCGCAGGATCGCGACCTTCGGCCGCGCCGCCAGGTTCAGATACGGCGCGGTGATGTCCTCGGCCGGATCGAAAGTCAGTTTCGGCGTGATGCCGGGATCGGCGGCGTCGAGGATGCGGTCGTATTCGGCGTCGGCCGATTCCGGGTTGTCGCGCAGGCGCGCGATGCGCCAGCTGGTTTCGCTCCAGGCGCGCTGCAGTTCGGCGCGCGGCTGACGGTAGATGACCTTGGCGTCGCGCGTGAATTCGATCACGTCGCGCTCGTTGGGTTTGCCGATGATGTGGCTGTGGGCGCCGAGGCCGACGCTGCGCAGCACGTCCATCACCTGCGAACGCTCGTCGGCGCGCACCTGCAGCACCGCGCCGAGTTCTTCGGCAAACAGCGCGCGCAGCGTCATCTCCTGGCGGCGCGCGCCGACCTGCTCGGCCCAGTTCTTGGCGTCGCCCCAGTCCTCGGTGGCTGACATCGCCAGGATATCGAGGTTGACCGACACGCCGCAATGGCCGGCGAAGGCCATTTCGCACAGCGTCGCGAACAGGCCGCCGTCGGAACGGTCGTGGTACGCCAGGAGCTTTCCGTCGGCGTTCAGTTGCTGGACCGCCGCGAAGAAGGCCTTCAGGTCTGCCGGCGCGTCGAGGTCCGGCGCGTCGTTGCCGATCTGGCCGTACACCTGCGCCAGCGCCGAGGCGCCGATGCGGTTGCGGCCGCGCCCCAGGTCGACCAGGATCAGCGCGGACTCTCCATCGGTCGCCAGCTGCGGCGTCAAGCTGCGCCGCACGTCGGCCACTGGCGCGAAGGCCGAGACGATCAGCGACACCGGCGCTGTCACGGCGCGGTCGGTGCCATCCTCGTTCCAGGTGGTGCGCATCGACAGCGAATCCTTGCCAACCGGGATGCTGATCCCGAGCTCCGGACACAGTTCCATACCGACCGCGCGCACGGTGTCGTACAGCGCCGCATCCTGCCCCGGCTGGCCGCAGGCGGCCATCCAGTTGGCCGACAGCTTGACGTCGGACAGGTCGGCGATCGCCGCCGCCGCGATGTTGGTGATCGCCTCGCCGATCGCCATGCGGCCAGAGGCCGGCGCGTCGATCACCGCCAGCGGCGTGCGCTCGCCCATCGCCATCGCTTCGCCCAGGTAGCCGGAATAGCTCATCGCGGTGACCGCGCAATCGGCCACCGGCACCTGCCACGGCCCGACCATCTGGTCGCGCACCGACATGCCGCCGACGGTGCGGTCGCCGATCGTGATCAGGAAGGTCTTGTCGGCCACCGCCGGCAGCTGCAATACGCGCCGCGCGGCCTCTTCCAGTTCGATGCCGTCGAAGTCGAGCGGCGGCAGCGCGGTGGCCGCGCGCACGGCGTCGCGCTGCATCTTCGGCGGCTTGCCGAGCAGGACTTCCATCGGCATGTCGACCGGGTAGTTGTCGTGCTCGGGATCGAACAGTTTCAGCTGCCGCTCTTCGGTGGCGCTGCCGACCACCGCGGACGGGCAGCGCTCGCGCTGGCACAGGTATTCGAACAGCGGCAGGTCGCTTGGTGCGATCGCCAGCACGTAGCGTTCCTGCGATTCATTGCTCCAGATTTCCTTCGGCGCCATGCCGGATTCTTCCAGCGGGATCTTGCGCAGATCGAACAGCGCGCCGCGCCCGGCATCGTTGGTGATTTCCGGGAAGGCGTTCGACAGCCCGCCGGCGCCGACGTCGTGGATCGACAGGATCGGGTTGCGCTCACCCAGCGCCCAGCAGGCGTTGATCACTTCCTGCGCGCGCCGCTCCATTTCCGGGTTGCCGCGCTGCACCGAATCGAAGTCGAGGTCGGCGGTATTGCTGCCGGTCGCCATCGACGACGCCGCGCTGCCGCCCATGCCGATGCGCATGCCGGGGCCGCCCAGTTGCACCAGCAGGCTGCCGGCCGGCAGGTCGTTCTTCCTGGTGTGCTGCGCCGAGATGTTGCCGAGCCCGCCGGCGATCATGATCGGCTTGTGATAGCCGTACACGGTACCGCCGACGTTCTGCTCATAGGTGCGGAAATAGCCGCCCAGGTTGGGTCGGCCGAATTCGTTGTTGAAAGCGGCGCCGCCGAGCGGGCCGTCGATCATGATCTGCAGCGGCGAAGCGATCCGCTCCGGCTTGCCGTAGGGCGCCGTGTCGGCGTTCGCACCGCCGGCGGTGACGTCGTCGGCGTGTTCCCACGGCTGGCGCGCGTCCGGCAGCAGCAGGTTCGATACCGTGAAGCCGGTCAGCCCGGCCTTCGGCTTGGCGCCGCGCCCGGTCGCGCCCTCGTCGCGGATCTCGCCGCCGGCGCCGGTGGTGGCGCCGGCGAACGGCGAGATCGCGGTCGGATGGTTGTGGGTTTCGACCTTCATCAGGATGTGGGTCGGCTCTATGCTTGCGCGATAGACGTTGCCATCGGCGGCGCCGCGCGGATAGAAGCGCTCGACGGTGGCGCCCTCGATCACCGACGAATTGTCGCTGTAGGCGACGATCGTGCCCTTCGGCTGCAGCTTGTGCGTGTTGCGGATCATCGCGAACAGCGACAGCTCCTGCCGCTCGCCGTCGATGGTCCAGTCGGCGTTGAAGATCTTGTGCCGGCAATGCTCGCTGTTGGCCTGCGCGAACATCATCAGCTCGACATCGGTCGGGTTGCGGCCGGCGCGCCCGAAGGCGTCGGCCAGGTAGTCGATCTCGTCGTCCGACATCGCCAGGCCGAGCTCGGCGTTGGCGCGCACCAGCGCCGCGCGGCCGCCGCCCTGCACATCGACGAAGGCCAGCGGCTTGGCTTCCAGTTCGCGGAACAGGCCGGCGGCGTCGGCGGCGTCGCGCAGCACGGTTTCGGTCATGCGGTCGTGCAGCAGGTCGGCCGCCGCCGCCAGTTGCGCGTCGTTCAGCTTCTTGCTGCCGCCGAGCAGGCCGCTCTTCAACTGAAGCCGGTAGACGATGCCGCGCTCGATGCGGTGGATCGCTCCCATGCCGCAGTTGTGCGCGATGTCGGTGGCCTTGCTGGCCCACGGCGAAATGGTGCCGAAGCGCGGGATCACCACCAGTTGCTCGCCCTCCTCGGCGCCGGCGAACGGTTCGCCGTAGGTCAGCAGCGCGCGCAGCCGGCCGAGCTCGTCGTCGGACAGCGCCGCGCTGGTATCGACGAAGTGATGAAAGCGCCCGGAAACGCCGACCACGACGGGAGCGACGGCTTGCAACCGGGACAACAATTGATTCGCGCGGAAAGCGGAAAGGGCGTTCGAGCCCGGCAGGATCAGCATGGTGGCGGAAGCGGTGAAGGCAGCGCGGCTGCCGGTGGAAACGATGGCGCGATTATACCGCGACGCAACATGCAGCCGCCCTGCCCGGCCGCCTGCCAGGCCGGCGTCAATTGAAGAACGCGACCACGTTGCCGACCTGCTGCTGGGTGCTGAAACGGTCGTAAAAACCGGTGGAACGGAATTCCTCCAGGCGCCGGTCCGGCACCACCACCGCGACCTTGCGCCGTTGCAATTGCTGCACGAATTCGGCGGTGCTCAACATCTCCGGATTGCCCGGCCGCAGGCGGTCGCCCCAGTACAGGTCGGCGCTTTCCGGCTCGATCACCGGCACCGGCTGGCGCAGGTAGAACGGCAGCGAGGACAGTTCCTCGAAGCTGCGGTACAGATAGACCTGCCGCTGCGGCTGCTCCTGCTGCAGGATGTGCGCCAACGGCCGCGTCGATACCTGCGGCTCCAGCGGCCCGATCGCCGCCGCCAATAGCGCCGCGATCAGCGCCGGCAGCGCCAGATAGGCCAGGATGCCGATGCGCGGGCGGCGCCATGCGGCTAGCGCGCAGGCCAGCGCCAGCGCGGCCAGCGCCGCCAGCGCGACACCGACGAACTGCGCCTGCTCCATGCCGAGGAAGCGCAGGTCGGACGCCGGCTGCGGA
>JBAUJK010000412.1:0-23968 GCA_049683695.1 Burkholderiaceae bacterium | reverse complement strand
GCCAGCAGCGCGATCGCCGGGCCGACGCCGCCGGGACCGACCACGTTGCCGTGGCCGCGGCGCAGGGTCAGAGTCGCCGGCGCGGCAGCGGTGCCGGTGTCGACGCTGCCGTCCAGCACTTCGCTGGCGGCGCCGCGCTCGGACAGCGCAACCCGGAAATGGGTGCCGCGCACGCCGCTCACGCTCTGCGGGGTATGGATTTCAAAGCGGCCCTTGCGCTGTTCCAGCGGCGCCACCCAGGACTCCACCCGTCCCCGCAGCAGCGTGATTTCGGTGCGCGGACTGCCGGTGTAACGCGTCATGCGCAGCTTGGTCAGCCGCACCCGGCTGTTGGAGGGGATGGCGATGCGCGACTGGTCGGCCAGCGCCAGGGTCAGAAAGCTGTTGCCGCCGGTATCGATGCGGCTGCCTTCGGTCAGCACGCTGCCGACGGCTACCGGGATCGGCGTGCCATCGGCGGCGCTGGCCGACACCTGGCCGGAAAAGGCGACGATGCGCGCCTGGTTCGGCTCTTCCGGCAGCAGCCGCGCCGGGATGACGATGGCGCTGCCGACCGGGATGCTGACGTCGCGGTCGATGCGATTCAGCTTGCCGAGCTCGGCCCAGTTGGCGGCGCGGCTGGTGTAACGGGAGGCGATCGCCAGCAGCGTGTCGCCGGTTTGCGCGTAGTAGGTGATTGCGGCGCTGCCGACGTCGACCGTCCCGGGCGCGCCGGCGGCAGGCTCACCCGCCGCCTGGGCCGGGCACAGCCATAGCAAACCGAGGACGAGGAAGATGATGCGCATGCCTATTCTCCTGCGCACCCCGGTATTGCGTTACGCGGATATTTGTTCCAGTCGATAGCCGTAGCTGTACACCGGGGCCAGCCGAAAACCGTTGTCTGGTCGCAATTGTAGCTTGGTCCGCACGCGCGAGACGTGGGTATCCATGGTGCGTGAAGGGATTTCGATGTCGCGCGCCCAAACTGCTTCCAGAATGTAGGCGCGTGACAACGGTCGGCCCAGGTTGCGGAAAAACAGCAGCGCCAGGTCGAATTCCTTCTGCGTCAGGTCGACCTGGGTGCCGTTCATGGTCAGCCGGCCGGTGCGCACCTCGAACATGTAGTTGCCGAAGGTCAGCTGTTCGACCGCGGTCTGGTTCGGGTAGGCACGCCGCAGCAGCGCCTGCACGCGTGCCACCAGTTCGCCGCGCCGGATCGGCTTGATCATGTAATCGTCGGCACCGGCCGCCAGGCCGGCGACGATGTCGTCTTCGCCGGAACGGCTGGTCATGAACAGCACCGGCAGGTTCGGCGGCAGCTTTTCGCGCGCCCAGCGCAGCACTTCGGCGCCATCCAGGTCCGGCACCTGCCAGTCGATGATCAGCATGTCGTAGCTTTCGCGCCGCAACTGGTTCAGCATCTCCTTTCCGCTTTGAAACGGATAACATTGGTGACCGGCGGAAGTCAGGACCTGGCACACCAAGTCGGTCTGGCTGCGGTCATCGTCGAGTACTGCGATTCTCATGGTGGTAGCGGAAAACGGTGTCCTGTGGGGTATCGCCCCTAATCTACCAAGGATCGTCGGTGTTTACACTGTGTGAGATTGCAATTTGACAATCTTTCACAAAATTGAGATCAATTGTTACGCAATCTCACCTACGATTGACGCTATCGACGACAACTGCCAGAGCCGTGCATGACCGTAGCCAATATTTCCTTTCCAACCCGGCGCGCATGGCGCTGCCTGCCGCTGGTTTCCGCACTGCTGGCAAGCGCGCTGCTGGCGCCGGCCGCATCGGCCACGCCGCAGCCCGCGGTTTCGGTCGCCGCGCTCGACCTGTCGCTGCCGCGCAGCGAACCGGAGCGACAGCGCGCTCCGCGCCCGGAACTGGCCCCGACGCCGCCGTCCGAGTTTGCCGAATGGGAAAAGCCGCAGCGCCAGATGCCGTGGCAGCAGCCGACGAACCTGCAATCGAACCCGATCTGCGGCAACGGTCAGCACGGGATTCCGTATCCGGGCCTGCAAGGCCGCCAGCTGTATCGCTGCGAATAAGGCCTATTCCGAGGGGGGTGTTTGTAGCGGCGGCTTGCCGAGGTGCCTGCGCGTTTTCGGATCAGCGCGATAAAACCGTGCCGGATCAAGGGCTTGCGCAGTTGCCAAAGACTTGTCCACAGGCTTGACCACAGTTTCTGTGGGTAATTTCAAGGCGTGCCGGCATAGGTCGTCGGCCGCCGCATTGTTGCCCGTCGCCAAACTTTGCTGTAAAAAGTGAGGCGCACCGTTCCACGGCCGCCGCCACCCCGTCGACGCGCGGTCCGCAGCATCCGTCCCATTGTTCCAACATTGAAGGAGAACCCCTTGGTCCGACCTCTGTTCGCGCTCGCCGCCGCTGCCGCGGCCGTCGCCGTCACACTGTCGCTGCCGGCCGCGGCCCAGCAGAAATATCAACCCGAATACCGGCTGTCGACCGTGCTCGGCACTGCCTTTCCGTGGGGCAAGGGCGGCGAGCGCTGGGCCGAGCTGGTCAAGGAAAAAACCCAGGGCCGCATCAACATCAAGATGTATCCCGGCACTTCGCTGGTGGCCGGCGACCAGACCCGCGAATTCACCGCGATCCGGCAGGGCGTGATCGACCTGGCGGTCGGCTCGTCGATCAACTGGTCGCCGCAGGTCAAGGAGCTGAACCTGTTTTCGCTGCCGTTCCTGATGCCGGATTACAAGGCGATCGATGCGCTGACGCACGGCGAAGTCGGCAAGGACATTTTCAAGGTGATCGAAAAGAACGGCGTGGTGCCGCTCGCCTGGGGCGAGAACGGCTTCCGCGAAATCAGCAATTCCAAGCACGAGATCAAGACCCCGGCAGACATGAAGGGGCTGAAGTTCCGCGTGGTCGGCTCGCCGCTGTTCAACGACACCTTCACCGCGCTGGGCGCCAATCCGACCCAGATGAGCTGGGCCGATGCGCAGCCGGCGCTGGCTTCCGGCGCTGTCGACGGCCAGGAAAACCCGCTGTCGGTGTTCGTCGGCGCCAAGATCGCTGCAGTCGGCCAGAAATACCTGACGATCTGGGGCTATGTCGCCGACCCGCTGATCTTCGTGGTCAACAAGAAGGTCTGGGAGAGCTGGAGCAAGGAAGACCAGGAGGCGGTGCGCGCAGCCGCGATCCAGGCCGGCAAGGAAGAGACCGCGCTGGCGCGCAAGGGCCTGACCGAAGCCGGCAGCGGCATCTACAAGGACATCGAAGCGTCCGGCGTCAAGGTCACCCACCTTTCGCCAGCCGAGGTCGACGCCTTCCGCCAGCTGACCAAGCCGGTCTACGACAAGTGGTCGAAGACCATCGGCAGTGGCCTGGTCAAGAAGGCGGAAGCCGAGATCGCGGCCCGCAAGTAAGCCGGTCGGCACCGGCGGCGCCGGGCTGCACCCACGCCCCGTCCGCCGGGGCGTTTTTGTATGCGGAGACCGGATATGGCAATATACTCCCCTGTCTTGGCTCCTGAGCCGGGCATGGAATGTATAAATTTTCAACATACTCCCTCTATATAGAGGGAGTCTGCGCCGTCCGCCGGCGCGTCGCCGCACTCTGAATTCCCTGTGAAAAGACCGCTACGATGAACCAACTCCCCGAACATCCCGAAAGCCCGGCCGCGCCGCCCGAGGAGGCGCCGCGCGTGCCGATCCGGATCGAGGAATTCTGCGCCGCGCTGGCGATGGCGCTGATCTGCTGCATCACCTTCGCCAACGTGCTGGTGCGCTATTTCACCGACGTCTCGTTCGCCTTCACCGAGGAATTCTCGATCTTCCTGATGGTGGTGCTGACGCTGTTCGGCAGTGCCGCCGCGTTCGCCCGCAACAGCCACATCCGCATGAGTTTTCTGGTCGAGCGGCTGCCGAAAAAGCTGGCGCGCGCGCTGGAATACCTGGTGCTGGCGCTGTCGGCGCTGATGTTCGCGATCATCGCCTACTACGGCACCTTCCTGTTCTGGGACGACTGGCAATACGACACCACTTCGCCCGGCATCGGCATCCCGCAATGGATCTACACCATCTGGCTGCCGCTGCTGTCGGTGGTGGTGTTCCTGCGCGTGCTCGGCCGTCTGATCCGCTTTCACCGGAGCCGCGCATGATCGCCGAAGGCAGCCTGATCCTGTTTCTCGGCTTCGCACTGCTGCTGGCGATCGGCGCACCGTTGGCGGTCGCGCTCGGCTTGGCCGGCACCGCGGTGATCCTGACCGAGGGCCTGGGCATCATGTCGGTGCCGACCAATGCCTACAACGGCATCGCCAAGTATCCGTTGCTGGCGCTGCCGGTATTCGTGCTGGCCGGCATGATGTTCGAGCGCGCCGGCGTCGCCGTGCGCATCGTGCGCTTCGCCGCCGCCATCGTCGGTAACCGGCGTGGCGGCCAGGGCGTGGTGGCAATCCTGGTCTGCATGTTCCTGGGCGGGATTTCCGGCTCCGGCCCGGCCGACGCCGCCGCGGTGGCGATGGTGATGCTGCCCAGCATGTTCCGCCAGGGCTATCCGAAGGCATTCTCGGCCACCGTGATCGCCGCCGCCGGCTCGACCGCGATCCTGATCCCGCCGTCGATCGCGCTGATCGTCTACAGCGTGCTGGTGCCGACCACTTCGGTGCCGGCGCTGTTCGCCGGCGGCATGATCCCGGGCGTGCTGGCCGGGCTGGCGCTGATCGTGCCGACGCTGTACCTGTCGCGCAAATACGGCTGGGGCAACAAATCCGACGAGCCGACGCCGCGCTTCTGGACCGCCTTCAAGGACGCGATCTGGGGCCTCCTGGCGCCGGTCATCATCCTGGGCGGCATGCGCACCGGCATCTTCACGCCGACCGAGGCGGCCGTGGTGGCGGCCTTCTACGGCTGGTTCGTCGGCGTCTTCGTCTACCGCACGCTGAGCCTGCGCAAGATCTACGAAGTGCTGGTGGAGTCTGCCGAAATCTCGGCGGTGGTGCTGATCATCATTTCGCTGGCCGGCGTGTTCGCGCATGCCGGCGCCACGCTCGGCGCCTTCGACGCCTTCGCCAAGCTGCTGCTCGGCTTCACCGGCAACGAAGTGCTGATGCTGGTGATGATCACCATCATGCTGCTGATCGCCGGCATGCTGCTGGACGCGGTGTCGATCTTCCTGGTGTTCCTGCCGATCCTGATGCCGATCGTGCATGTGTACGGCTGGGACCCGGTCTGGTTCGGCGTCGTCATCACGATGAACATGGCGATCGGCCAGTTCACGCCGCCGATGGCGGTCAACCTGATGGTCACCACCCGCATCGCCGGCGTGTCGATGGAATCGACGGTGCGCTGGGCCCTGTGGATGGTCGGCGCGATGCTGGCGGCGATGGCGCTGGTAATGGTCTTCCCGCAGCTGGTGCTGTGGTTGCCGCGCTCGCTCGGCTACTAGGAGGAGCCTGCCGGGATAGGTAGAGGCCGGGCGGCATCTGTTCACTCTGCGGGTTTTTTCATGCAAACGCTGTCCGCCGGCATCGCCCTGTTCCTCGCGGAATTCTGCTTCGGCCTGATCCTGGCCGGCATCCACCGCTTCGCGCCGCACGACAAGTGCACGCGCTACTGGGCGATCGCGATGCTGCTGACCGGCTTTGGCGTATTGATCGTCACCGAGAACGGCGGCGATCCGAATCACGTCAAGCTGCTGATTGGCAACTTCGGCATCGTCTTCGGCGGCGTCTGCTATTGGTGGGGCATCCGGCTGTTCTATCGGCGCTCGCGCAGCCGCGGCGGCTGGCTGATCGGCTTCGCCTTCTTCCTGCTGTTCGGCACGCTGCTGGCGGCGGGTGCCACGCTGTTTGCACGTTCGCTGCTGATCTCGTGCTTTACACTGCTGCTGATCGGGCTCTACCTGTTCGAGCTGGTCCGGCGCCAGCCGCAGCGCCCGACCTTCGGCCGCCTGCTGGCGATCACCGGCGTCGGCGTGCTGCTGCTGACTTATCTGCTGCGCGTGTTGCTGCTGGTGAAGGGGCTCGGCGGCAGCCTGACGCACGATTCCGGCATGGCCGACGTGATCGTGCTGTTCTTCATCCCGATGGTAGCGCTGCTGTTGTTCGGCGCCGGCCTGATGCTGATGTATTTCGAGCGCATCATCGCCGACAACCTGCGGCTGGCCAGCGAAGATGCGCTGACCGGCCTGCCGAACCGGCGCGCCATCGCCGGCGCCGGCGAGCAGGCGCTGGCGCATGCGCTGCGCCACCGCGAACCGCTGACGGTGGCGATCCTCGACGTCGACTATTTCAAGCGCATCAACGACAGCTTCGGGCACGACGCCGGCGACCAGGTGCTGGCCGACATCGCCACGCTGCTGCGCACCGAATGCCGCCAGCAGGACCTGGTCGGCCGCTACGGCGGCGAAGAATTTTGCATCGTGTTCCCGCATACCGGCCAGGCCGCGGCGGCAGCGGCCGCCGAGCGCATACTGGGGGCGGCGCGCCGCTACCGGTTCCGGCAGGACGGCGGCCTGACGTTCAGCATCGGCATGGCGGTGCTGGAGCACGACTGGAGCGCAACGGTCAGCTGGGCGGCGCTGTTGAAGACGGCCGACCAGCAGCTGTACCTGGCAAAGGAGGCGGGGCGCGACCAGTGCCGCCTCGTCCCGTTTGCGCTCGCGTCCGGCGCGAACGCGCCGTTGCCGGCAAGGGATGAATGACGGCGATTCAGGCCAGCACGATGGCGGCGCCGACCAGGACGATCAGCGCCACCTTGGTGCCGTAGTAGGCGGTCCGGTTCCATGCCTTGAAGCGGCGCCGGTACTGGCCGGCGCTCCAGACGAAGCGGAACAGCTTGTTGATGCCGCCGGTCTGGTCGCCGGTTTCGTTGGGCGAGCTGGCGGCGGTCATCATGGTCTTGCCGAGCCAGCGGTTCAGGCGCTGCGCCCAGCGGTAGCGCATCGGCCGCTCGATATCGCAGAACAGGATGATGCGGTTGCACTCGCTGCCGTTGTGGGCCCAGTGCAGGAAGGTTTCGTCGAAGATCACCGATTCGCCGTCGCGCCAGCTGTAGCGCTGGCCGTCGACTTCGATGAAGCAGGCATCGCTGTTCGGCGTCACCAGCCCCAGGTGGTAGCGCAGCGAGCCGGCGTACGGGTCGCGGTGCGGATTCAGCGTGGCGCCGGCCGGCAATTCGGCGAACATCGCCGCCTTCACGCTCGGCAACTGGCGCAGCAGCGCCACCGTCTGCGGGCAGCAGGCCAGCGCCGACGGGTGGCTGGCGTCGTACCATTTCAGGTAGAAGCGTTTCCAGCCATTCTTGAAAAACGAATTGAAGCCGGCGTCGTCGTTCCTGGCGGCCGCCTTGATCTTGCCCATTTCGATCAGGTTCAGCGCTTCATCGCGGATCTGCCGCCAGTGTGCCTGCAACGGCGCCAGATCGTCGAATGCCTGATTGGGAAAGTATGGCACCGATGGCACACGCGACAGCAGCACCATCAGCATGTTCAGCGGTGCCACCAGCGACGAATGATCGAACAGCTGCCGCCGCAGCGGCAGACGGGCGTGGCCGCGCAGGTGGATGAAGGAAATCGCGACCGCGTACAGTCCGACGAAGATCCACTTCATGCGCAGGTTCTTTCAGGAGGAAGGCACGGCGCGGCAACGCGCCGCCGCAATATTCAAGCCTTACGAATATAGGCGGATGGCAACGGCGGCGCGAAGCGATCGCACGTTGGTTTGCGGCAAATCAAATGCGGTGCCGGTCAGCCGCTCTAATGTCGCGCGCGGCCGGACGGCGGACGATCCGGACGCGCCGGCGTCGAAATGTTTTCCAGCGTATGGTCGATGCCGGCCGAATGCTTGGTCGCCATGTCACCCAGCGACACGATGCCGACCATTTCGCCGCTATTGCGGTCGACCACCGGGATACGCCGGATCTGCACTTCGCCCATTTCATCGAGCACCTGGTCGACCTCCTGGTCGGGATGGCAGACGCGCACGTCGGTGCTCATCACCTGCTCGACGCGGGTTTCGTCCGGTCCCTGATCGGCGGCGGTGGCGCGCACCGTGATGTCGCGGTCGGTGACGATGCCGACCAGCTTCTTCTGTTCGCATACCGGCAGCGCGCCGACATTCAGCTGGTCCATCAATTGCGCGGCACGCCCTATGCTGTCGCGCGTCGACACGCTGACCACGTCGCGCGTCATCACATCGGCAATTCTTTGCATGACAGTCTTCCTTCCGGTATCGGCTAGCGGCCGTCGATCCGTTCCCGCACGAAGCGCTCGATCTGTTCCAGTTTTGCGGTCGAGATGTCCTTGGCCAGTTCCGCCTCCACCATCTTTTCCAGCGGCCGCTTCATGTTGCCGCGCAAATAGCCGAGAAATTTCGGCGCCGCGATCAGGTAAATCTGTTCGTAACGATGCTCATTGCGCCCGCGTTCCAGATAGTCGGCGATGGTGCGGGAAAAATTTTCCGCCTCGCGCTCCTTCGGCAATATCGATGGTTCGAAGGTGTCGCCCTGCGCGCGTCCGTTCTTTCCAAAGAAGCGGCCGCTGCCGTCGCTGCGCAATTCCTCGTTGTCGGCGCGTCCGCCTTCATTCACGAAATCCTCGATTTCCTGCAGCGGCTGGTTGTGCTGGCGGCGTTCGAAAATCCGTGCCCGGCTGCCGTCGGCGACGACGATCCACGTGGCTGGCATGAGCATCTCCTTGCTGTGTAGGTCGTGAGAATTCGAGACCGGTGTCGCCGGCTTAGTTCCGGCCCCAGCACCTGGCCGGACGGAACTTACGCCAGGGGGACGCGTTCTCATAGAGGCAGTTGCATTTTTCATAATTGCATGCCGAGAACGGACATGAACCTAGGAGAAACTATGGATAACGACGACATCATTTCCACGCTGAACGATCTGATCGAAACCAGTCGCGACGGCGAAGAAGGTTTTCGCACCTGCGCCGAGGACGCCAGCGACCGTAACCCGCAACTGAAGGCGATGCTGGAGGCACGCCAGCGCGAATGCGCGGCCGCGGTGCGCGAACTGCAGGACTTGGTGCGCGCCCACGGCGGTGATCCGGCCAAGCGCAGCAGCGTCTCCGGCACCATGCACCGCGCCTGGGTCGACGTCAAAAGCGCGATTACCGGCAAGGATGACGAGGCGGTACTGAACGAATGCGAACGCGGCGAGGATTCGGCGGTGGAAAGTTATCGCGAGGCGCTCGACCAGAATACGCTGCCGGCCGACGTGCGGGCGGTGGTGGAGCGCCAGTATCAAGGTGTGCTGCGCAACCATGACCAGATCAAGATGTTGCGCGACCAAGCGCGCCGTGCCAGTTGATGCGAATGGTTCGATCAAAAAAGCCTCGGTACCGCCGAGGCTTTTTCATGTGAGGAGTTGTTGACACGGAGGGCTGCGCCCCGGTGCCGAAGCCGGTTCGGCTACATCCGCAGATGCGCTCTCAGCGGCACCGAGCTTTCGCCTTCGGGGACGACGTAGAGCGCATTGACCAGCATGGCTTCTTCGCCGGGTTGCGGCAAAGCCCATTCCAGTTCTTCCTGCCTCTGCTGCGCCGCCGCGACATGCTGCAGCGCAGCCGATTCCGGCAAGCGCAGCCACTCACCTGTGGACGCCGGCGCGTTCGAATTCACCACGCCCCAGCTCAGGGCCAGGACGCCCAGCGCGGCGACTGTCCACCGCCGATCGGTCGTTGCCATTTTCGATTCTCCCGAATCCCCGCCAGTACCGGAAACCGTGCATCGGCCGCATGTCGATCCACGATTTCATCCTAGCCAGCGGCACACGGATTGTTAATAGGACAAGGGGAGTCGCGCTTGTAGGACAACGTAACGCCGGTTCGGGCCGACGCGTCCGGATGAGCGTCCGGCGCGATTTGTACGGAAAGACATAAACGAAGTCGTGCCGGTCATTTCCCGGAAAGGCTTGGCTCGGTAGAGTCCGGCCCGGGATCAAGAATCCTTCCATTTGCAGAGGCGGCGGCGGACGCCTGCCGCTTTCTCCCGCTTCCGTGATGCCGACGCTCGCCGGTACCGATCACTCTTCTGTTAGCAAAGGATATTTGAATGGACTTTTCGAACGCATGCCTTGCCCGATTGGCCCATGTTCCTCCGTCGGCCGCAGGAGCAGCCCAATGAGCCGGAGCGGAATGAAAAGAGGCGGGAGTTGGATAGCCGCATTTTTGTTGACGCTCGTGCTTGTTGCCTGTGGCGGCGGTACGGGTAGCGGCGCGGGCGGTGATGGGAACGGTACCGGCGAGCTGACGCCGCAGCGGCGGCACATCGCCACCGGCATGGTGGCGGCGCAGTACGAAACGTTGAGAGCGGCCAACGATCCGCAGGTGTGGGAAAAGCTGCGCGACTATGTGCTGACCCAGCCGGAATTCACCGAGGCAGGGCTGGGTGACGACCTGCTGTGGGCGCGCTTCTCCGATGGCCGCTATTTCATGTATCTGGACAACTGGAAGGAGGTCGATGCCGACGCTGCGCCCATGGTGCTGCCAGCCGGCGGCCACGCGCGGACAGGCGCTTTGGATGCCGCTGGTGCGGCGGTGCGGGTGGCGCCGCAACTGGCGCCGGCGCCAAAGGCCGCGGCGGCTGCCGAATTGCCTTCCAGTAAAAGGGCCGCGTTTCTGCGCATGAACCAGGACATGTTCAACCCGGGTGACCAAGCGATCCGCCAGGCTGCGGCGGCCTTGAGCAGGCATGGCTGGACTATCGATACACGCCGCGAGCTGACGCTGGAAAACGTCAAGAACCTGGGCCAGCTGGGCCTGCTGTACATGACCAGCCATTCGGGCGTGTACACGCGCGGCGATCGGCAAGTCTTCGCCGTGGTCGTCAACGACCGCGCCACCGACGAGAACGAAGTACTCTATGCCGACGAGTTGCGAGACGGCGCAGTGATCTATACCCGCACCCGCCGCCTGTGGCAGGAATACGGTCTTGGCCTGTTGCCGCTCTATGCGTTTACTGAGCGTTTCGCGCAAAAGCACATCAGGATGTCGAGCCATTCCCTGGTGGTTCTGATGATGTGCAATAGCGCGTCCGACCATACCGCGCCGTTTCATACGGCGCTGAAAGCCGGTACGGTAATCGGCTGGAACGGCAATTCCAACCAGCATGGGTTCGAGATGATCGAGCGGCTGTTCGACCGCCTGACCGGGGCCAACGTGGTGGCGCCGCAGCAGGTGCCGAACCGTCCGTTCGTGTTCAACGACGTGTGGACGTATCTGGAGCAGCAGGGTCTGTTGATGACGCCGGGCGCCGAGGGCGATCCGCCGTCGTTCGTCAAGCGCATCGGTGACGGGTTTTCGATGCTGGTCCCGGTGATGCACGAGTTGGAAACCTTTGGTCGCGACAAGCTGGCGATCCATGGCGAATTCGGCACGCAGCCGGGCACCGTGAGAATGGACGGCGAACTGCTTGCGGCGACCTGGGCGCCGGATGGCACGCGGATCGACGTCGATCTCGGCCCGGGGCGGCATGGCCGCGTGGTGGTCACCGCACGCGACCTGAGCAGCAATGCTCGTGTGCTGGGTTCATGGCGCGGCAAGGTCCGGTATCGACAGGGGTCGCAGGAGGTGGGCGGCTGTAACACGCTCTTTTATCAAACCGTCGACGTCGACCTGCATCTGCGCGCCGACGCGCACCCGGTGCGCACCAAGGTGGACGGCGCGCTGTTGAACAGTCGGCGGCTGGCCGTGCCGGCGTCGGACACTCGGGCCCAGTGGCGGGTCGATGGCGAATGTATTGAAGACGGTACGCCGCTTTTGCGCTGGCAGGGAAGCGGAGCCTTTGAGTTCGTGCCGCCGCCACAAGGCGATGACGACTCCGACCCTGCGACCGGTAGCGTGCTGACCACGCGGATCGACCCGGTGGACCGGCGTTTTCAGCTAAGTGGAGTGTTGGGTGTCAACCAGATGTTTACCGAAACCTCGACCGTCATTACCACCCAGACCAAACAGCGACCGCTGAAGTTCGATCACCGCTTGATGGGGTTCTACAACAATGGGCCGGATTACACCTACCTGCTGCCTTGGGGCACCTTTCTCCGCCTCGACCCTGGCGCCAATATCTTGGCCGGTCAGCATCAGCAGGCCGATCCGCAATCGCGAAGGCAGATGGTGATCGAATGGAGCGAGATGGCCATGTCGCCGGCATTCGACCCTGATATCGGTCGATGACGAGCGCCGGGCGATAGTCCGTCCGGCCCTTGCTGCGCCGCATCCTGGGTCTAGTCGCGCAGGATGCGGCCTTTTCCTTCCTGGCTGCATGGCGGTTGCGATCCGCTATCATGGGCGCGGTTTTCACCCGGAACCCACGGACTGCCCGATGCCATGGACGCCCTCGCCAGAGTCTTTGAAACCATACGCGTCAACCCGTTTTCGCATTTTTCGCTAGAACTGGTGGCGCCTTGGGGCTTCGCTATCGAGGCTCGGCAGCGCGCGCTGTATTGCATGATCGGCGGCCAGCCGTGCGAACTGTTGCTACCTGATTTCGGACAGCAGCTGTGGCTCGAACCAGGCGATCTGGTGGTGCTGCCGCGTGCGGGCAGATCGGTGTGGCGCTCGGACGCCGCGGCCCGCGTGATGCCGTTCGAACGATTGATGGCCACGCTCGCGGTCCAGCGTGGACAAAGGCTAGTCAGGGCGGGGCAGTCGCACGGCGAGGCTACGGTCCTGACCGGCGGGGCTTTCTGGACCAGCGAGGTTTCCGCTCATCCCGTGCTTGGCGCCTTGCCCGCCGTCGTGCATTTGCAGCACCAGCAGACACCGACTTCGGACTGGATGTCGCCGCTTACCGCGTTGATGCACTACGAACTGGCGCGCCAGGGTGCCGGCTCCGAAGCGATGTTGAAGCGCCTGTCCGACATGCTGCTGATCCACGCGGTGCAGGCATCCCTGGCGACTCGGCCAGACGCCGCGCCGAGCTGGCTGGGCGGCCTGATCGACGGCCGCATCGCTCCGGCGATCAAGGCCATGCATGCCCATCCTGAGCGCGACTGGTCGGTCGATGCGCTGGCGCGGATGGCGGCCATGAGCCGCACCGCATTCGCAGTGCGCTTCCGGCAGGTCACCGGCGAGACGCCGTTGCAGTACCTGACGCGCTGGCGCATGTACCTGGCGGCGCGCCAGTTGCGGGAAACGCCGTTGTCGACGGAAGCCATCAGCGCCAGGGTCGGCTACAAAAACAGTGCCGCCTTCCAGAAGGCATTCAAGCGCATCATGGGGGTTCCGCCCGGGGAATATCGGAGACGCCCGGCGCAGCCATGATCGGCGCAGGCCGGGGCCGGTGGCTCCGCCAAGTCTGCTGATACGGTAGGTGATCGCTTCGAGACCAGGCACGTGACACAGGCCGAGCGCCGATTCGTCCGGTCTCTACCTTTGTGGCCGGGCAGGACAGCGACACCGTTGCCCATTGCATCGCGGCCGGCGAGCTGTATGCGCCCCGAACTTCGGGGCAGGTTGTATGCACAGGGTCTGCGCGTCACTCCCGATCCGTCCGGCGGTCGCTTACCGGTGTCGGCATATTTCCGCATTGAGCGTCACAGTCCAGCAGTTTGCTACTTGATGGGCAGCTGGTCGTTCATCTGCCATTTTTCTTGCCACTCATCGGCGCCGCCCGGCGGCTCGGGCAGCCGGGTTGGCAGAGTGAGGATGACGCGGGTCCCCGACATCAGCGCCTCGATGGCAAGCGAGCCGCCCAGTTGCGCCGCGCGCCGCCGCATGTTGGCAAGGCCAGCGCCCACATCGATGCCGCCGTCGTTCCCGGGAAATGCGGCGCCATCGTTTTCCACCGACAGCAGCGCCGTTCCGTCGGCGCCCGCTTCGCCGCGTACCGTGATGCGCGTGGCCGGACCGTGCTTGCGGGCGTTGGTGATGGCTTCCTGCAGGATGCGCAGCACGTTCAGCGCGTGCGTGGGCGTCACGCTCGAGATGTCGGGCAGCCGGAGATGGCTCCAGTCCAGTGCGATACCGACGCGCTTCAATTGGCTGGCGAGCCGGTCGCGGTAGGTCGCCAGCGCCAGGCCGAGTTCGCGGTCACCGACGTTGAGCGAGTGAATGACGACGCGCAGGTCATCCAGCGCCTCGCGCGCCGTGTGCTCGATGCTGTCCGCGTGCTCGCGCTCGGCCAGCGCGATGATCGACGCGAGGTGGCCCGACAAGCCGTCGTGCAAATCGACCGTCAGGCGACGCCGCTCCTCGCTGCGCACCTGCCGGGCGGCCTGGCGCTTTTCCTCGGCGTAGAGCTGCGACAGCTTGGCCTCGCGCTGCTCCAGCTGCTCGCGCAGGTGGAGGTTGGCGCGGTCAAGGTGGTGCAGGCTTTGCCCGAAGCGCCGCATCAGGATGATGGTCAGGCCCAGCAATTCCAGCGGGCGGTAGTAAATGAGTATCTGTATCGGATCGCTGACCACGCCCGCTACCGACAGCAGATCGTGCACCACCGCGCCCACCGACATCAGCAGTGGGATCAGCATCAGGTAAGCCTCGCTCCGGCGCCGCACCAGCGCAATCCAGCATGCGGCGGCCAGCGCGCTCAGCATGCCGGCGATGTTGAGCGGCGCGCTGACCCACACCGCCAGCACCTGCGGTGGCGCCACGCCGCTGGCCGCCAGCAGCAGCGGAATGCCGGGAACCAGCACGGGCATGAGTCGCAGCCAGCGCGGGATAGGCGTGCCGTTGATGATGAGCAGTAGCATCAGCGGCATGAAACTGGACGCCGTACCGAGAATGTAAAGCCAGGGCAGGGCGGTGGCCAATGGCGGATAGAAGTCGGCGAACTGGCCCGAATAGCCCAGCACCGAGATGGCCAACAGCGCGGCCATCCAGCCGAAGAAAGGCTCCCTCGGCCGGTACAGCCAGATCACCAGCACGGCGGTCATCAGCAGCAATTGGCAGGCCAGCGCCATCAGGCGCAGATGCTCGAACACGAATACGCGGGCGCGGTAGGGTGTCGCCATTTGCTGGAGCGTGCCGATGTGGACTTGCGACAGGTAGCCCGGCATCACGCCGCGCGTCTTGAGGCGCAGCAGCACCACATTGCGGCCGGCTTGCAACTGGCTGCTGGGCAGCTGCCTCATCATCGTGATGCCGGACGACAGGCCCAATTGCTGCGAGCGCGTTTCGGTGTTGAACAGTTCGTTGTCCTGCAGCCAGACGCTGACGTTCTGGCTCAGCAGCGGCGTGTAGAGGTAAAGCGGCTCGGCAGGCGGGGCGGAAGGAAGGTCGAACGCCACTTCGTATTCGCCCACCACGCCGCGGATATCGACAAAACCATACCAGCGGTGCGGCAGTGTGACCGGGTGGGCAGTCGTTGCGCCGGGTGGGCGGTGCATGGCCTGGGTGACGATTTGGCCGCCCTGCGGCTCGGGCAAGGGTAACCAGAACGGCAGCAAGCCCAACGCGAGCAGCAGCAGACACAGCAGCCACCAGCCAGGCTGGAGCGGAGCGGTGTCTGTGCGGTCGAGAGCGGTGGGCGGCGTGGTGGCATCCATGGGCGCGGAGATGCCGAGATTATGCATGCCCTGGCGCCTAGGGATCAGAATTTCAGCAGGCCCCGGCGCGAAGCCTCGAAGATGGCTTCGGCACGGTTGTTGGCCTCCAGCTTGCGGTAGATGCTCTTCACATGGACCGGCACGGTCTGTTTGGAAATGCCGAGCTGCTCGCCCAGTTCGGCGTAGGTCAGGCCCTTGGCGATGCCCCAGAGGATGTCGATTTCGCGCGCCGTCAGCGCTTTCCCCAGCGGTGGCTGCGGTGCAGGCGGCGGCTCGCTCAGGCGGCGCACGATGACCCGGGCGATCGACGGGGAAATCGGTGAGCGTCCGGCGCGCAACTCCTCTACCGCCTCGACCAGCTCGAATGAATCGGCGTCTTTCAGCAGGTATCCGGCGGCGCCGGCCTCGATCGCCCGCACCACGGTTTCGTCATCAGCCAGCACCGAGATGACCATCGCGTCGGCCTCGGGATTGAGCGTGCGCAGCAGGCGAATCGCCTGGGTGCCGTGGCCGTCGGGCAGCTGCAGATCGGTCACCAGCAAATCGATGCGGCCGTCCTTCAAATACCGTACCGCTTCGGCCAGCGTGGCGCAGGCCGCCACCAACTGGCCGCTGGGCCAGGCTTGCAGCAGGCGTGCGAAACGCTCGCGCAGCGGCGCGTCATCTTCGATCAGAAGCACGCGGCAGGGCGTGGCCGGGTCGGCGTTGGCGACGGTGGCGGAAACGGTGCTCATGGTGCAGGCGGTGCGGTACGAGAAGCCCGTGAATGAGTGTGCAACGCGGCCACGGTAGCACGGCTTGGCCGTGCCGGCGATACCCGATTCGGGGTAGGTGCCGTTTCCGGCTGCCGGACGCGGCTCGGTATATGAGTGCCTGCGGATCCCCACGCCGATGCCGCCCCGGCGTGACTGCAGCGGCGCATGCGGGCGCCACGATCTTGCCGGTCGGCATACCCGAAACAGGGTATAGACCGCTGCAGGCCGGCTCACTACATTTACACGGGCACGATGTCGCACGCCCAGCCACGGCATCTACGCTATCTAGGAAGAGGAGGCTCCAGCATGAACATGATTGCTCACCACCATGCCGCTCGCCCCCGGCGCGGGTGGCTTGCCTTGGGTGCCGCTGCTGCGCTGGCGCTGGTTGCATGCAGCGGCAGCAGTTCAGGCGGCGGAGCCGGGCCGCAGCCTGGACCGCCGCAGGCGGCCAAGCCCAACATCCTGTTCATCGTCATCGACGACTTCGGCGTCGATCAGCTGACCGCCTATGGCTACGGCGGCGCGGCCCCGGCCAGGACGCCGAACCTGAGCGCCATCGCCAAGGCGGGCCTGCTGTTCCGCAGCGCCTGGGCCATGCCTACCTGCACGCCTACGCGGGCCAGCTTCTTTACCGGGCGTTACCCGTCGAGCACCAATATCCTGAACGCGGTGGTGTCCAGCGACCTCGCCAACTCCGAAATCTCGCCGTACGAAGTGACCGTGCCCAAGCTGCTCAAGGAGCAGGGCTATACCAGTGCGCTGATCGGCAAGATGCACCTGACCGGCTCCGATCTGGACGGCGCCCGCAATCTGCCCTATGGCTGGCAGACCATGTGGAAGCTGGGCTTCGACCACTTCGACGGCTATCTGGACGGTGCGCCCTATCCGATCGACACGCGCGCCGGACTGTCCACCTTTGGCAGCGACATCGGTGCAGGTCCCTACAAGTGCGGCTTCGTGCCGCGCGCCCGGTTCACCGGCGGGGCCGATGCGGGCGCCTGCTATCAGGTCACGGGCAGTTGCGAAAACCTGGCCGTGGGCAGCGATGGCACGGCGCCGGGCCGCACCTGCATGGAGCGTGGCGGCATTTTCGACCCCAACCAGAGCTGCCAGAGCAGCATTCCGAGCCACATCGACTTCACGGCGCAGAACGGCTACTACACCGGTGAGTTCATCGTCAGCGAAGCCGATGGCAGCGCTCGCAAGGTCAAGGCCAGCGACGCCGCCGGGCGTGGTTACCGCAGCACCATGGAAACCGATCGCGCCATCGCCTGGGCCAAGCAACAGGGCGGTGACAAGGGCAATGGCAAGCCGTGGATGCTGACGCTCGGCTACTCTGCCATCCACGCGCCGCTGCAACTGCCACCCAAGGCTCTGCTGTCGGACGACACGCTCGGTCGCAACGATCCCTTCGTCTGCTATCCCGGCAGCGACGCCGAAGGCGCGCCCTCGGGCCAATTGGCCGGCCTGATCGATCCGCGCCTGATCAGCAACCTGATGACCGAGGCGATGGACAAGGAGATCGGCCGCCTGCTGGTAGAACTGGAGCTGGCCACCTGGAACAGCGATGGCACGCTCAACTACCAGCCCGAGAAGACCAACACCGTGGTGGTGGTGATGGGCGATAACGGCACCTATGTCAACAGCGTCAAGCTGACTGCGCCAGGCCAGTTCGACGCAGTCCGCTCGAAGGGTTCTCCCTACCAGACCGGCGTGTGGGTTCCTCTGCTGGTGGCAGGGCCGATGATCCAGCAGCCGGGCCGCGAAGTGCCGCACATGGTCAACGCTGCCGACCTGTATCAGTTGTTCGGCGAACTTGCCGGGGTCGATGTGGCCGCCAGCGTCCCCGCCAATCGCCCGATCGATGGGCAGCCGATGCTGGCCTATCTGACTGATCCCGGCCAACCCGGCATCCGCAGCACCAACTTCACCGAAGTCGGCTCCAACTTCAGCAACCCGCAGGCTACCGAGACGCCTTATCCCTGCGTGATCGAGGCGGCGGAAGTTTGCCTGGTGTTTTTCCCCAACAAGGCGCTGTGCGACGACCAGAGCGGCGTCTGGTACGGTCCCGGCTCCAGCATCCCGGGCGTGCCTGCGCCGGGTGGATTCAGCAACTGCGCGCAGGTATCGTCGTTGCGCGTTGCCAATGGCGAGAGCGCGGTCAAGGCCTATCCTCGCGCGCAGAAGGCCGCGAGCGATGGCCGCTACAAGCTGGTGCGCATCGACAGGCAGAACTGCCCCGTCAGCAGCGATATCAACAACGCCGCCTGCAGCGGCTACGCACTGACCGACGAGTTCTACCAGATCGACACCGCCATCCCCAACCCGACGCTGGACCGCGACGTCGGCGCCGCGCAGGCGTCGCCGCCGATCGCCACGGCGACATCGACCAGCGGCATCGCCCCCGTTCTTGCCGGCCTCAATGCCGAGCAGCAGGCGGCTTACGACAAGCTCAAGGCCGAGCTGGACCGGCGCGACGCCACAGCCAGCTACAACTACAACTACGACAGTACCCACTGCCCGGGCGACGGCAACCGCGATTTCGTGGTCGATCAGGCCGATCTGGACAATTGGCGGGAACTGAGTCAGCTGAACGGCGGCCAGTCGAGCTGGTACGACATTAACCACGACGGCAGGACCGATGCGGCTGACCGGGTTATCATCCAGCAGAACTTCGGCAAGCGCTGCACGCCGCCAGTATCTTGAAAATCTGAATAAACAAAGCCTACATGGCCTGCCAACAGGTCGCGGGCAACTAACAATCGGGGAGTCTCAGATGAATGAAGTATGGCGGAAGAAATTGTCGTGCCTGCCGGCTGCGGCGGTACTTGCCCTGTTGGCCGCATGTGGCGGTGGATCGAACAGCGGTGGTGGTGGCGGGGAGGTCACTGCCAAGCCCAACATCCTGTTCGTCATCATGGATGACGTCGGCGTTGACCAGATGCAGAGCTTTGGCTACGGCGGCAACACGCCGCCGCCGATGCCCAACATCAACGCCGTGGCGGATGCGGGCGTCAAGTTCCGCAACACCTGGTCGATGCCCGAATGCTCGCCGGGCCGCGCCTCGTTCTTCGTCGGGCGCTACCCGCTGCGCACCAATATGTACCAGGCGCTGGGCCCGAATGACCTGGCCAATTCGCAACTCTCGCCCTACGACGTGACCGCGCCCAAGATGCTGAAGACGGCAGGGTATGAAAGCGCGATGTTCGGCAAGTTCCACCTGGCCGGGCCGGAGCACAACGACGCCGGCAACACGACGCCCGCGCAGCTGGGCTGGGACTATTTCTATGGCTGGGTTGGCGGGCTGCCTGGCTCCATCGACGCCACGGCGGGCGGCGTATATGGCGCCAGCGAGCCGCAGGCTTGCGGCTTCTACCCGCACCACTTCGCCGGCTCTTGCAGCTATGCCGACAACACCTGCGAGAACATGGCGCAACCGCCGCTTACCGACGATTCGCCCGGCCTGCAATGCCTGACCAAGGGCGGCATCTTCGTGAAGGACCACGTGTGCGGCCAGCCGCTGCCGAAGGGCGTGGCATTCAATTTCAACAAGGAGAACGCCTACTACGTCTCGCCGCTGGTGATCGTCCAGAACGGCAAGGCCGAGGAAGTACCGCTCACCGACCCGCGCGCGCGCGGCTATCGCACCACCATCGAGACGGACGCAGCCATTAAATGGATAAAGGCGCGCTCGGCCAGCAAAAAGCCGTGGATGGCGACGGTCAGCTATTCCGCCGCGCACACGCCCTGGCAGCACGCACCCAAGCGCCTGACGCCGGTGACCAGCCCCAACCTGTCGGGCAATATTCTTGATTGCAACAACACCGTGCATGGCCGTCTCATTCAGAACCAGATGACCGAGGCGATGGATACCGAGTTTGGCCGCCTGATGGTGGAAACCGGCCTGGCGACGCGCGGCGACGGCGGCAAACTGGTCTATGACCCGAAGGCCAGCAACACGGTCGTCGTCATCGTCGGCGACAACGGCTCGATGGGCTACGCGGCCAAACTGCCGTTCGATGCATCCCTCGCCAAAGGGACCTCATACCAGACCGGTGTCTGGGTTCCGCTGATCGTGGCCGGACCGCCGGTGGTGCAGCCGGGGCGCGAGGTGGAGCACATGGTCAACGGCGTCGACTTGTTCCAGTTCTTCGGCGAACTGGCGGGCGTGGACGCGCACAAGGCCGTGCCGCGCACCATCGATGGCGTCGGCCTGCTGCCCTATCTAACCGACGCCGGCGCGGCCAGCCTGCGCAGCATCAATTTCACGCAATCGGGCGTCAACCTGCAAATCAACGGCGGCCGCAACGGGCCTTGCGTGATGGGCCGGGACACTTCGGCCGTCCCGCCCGCCGGCGGCAGTTGCACGCAAATCCCCACCGCTAAAAGCGTGTGCGAAGACAATGGCGGCGTGTGGTGGGGCAAGGATTACACCGATGCTGCCGTCGTGCCGAACGGCGGAGCCGGCTACACGCGCTGCTGGGAAGTCAACCAGGCCATCCACAAGGCCGATCCCGCCATGCCGTGGACGCTCGTTCTGCCCGAAAGCTCCGCAGCCATCCGCGATACCCAGTACAAGATCGTGCGTAACCTGAGCCTCGACTACGACGTGGCCAGCGACAATGGCATGGCCCTCGCCACCGAAGAGTTGTACGAGGTCGACCAGGCCAAGGGCACGCCGAAGATCGAGAAGCCCGACCAGAACGATTTGCTCAAGGGCACGCTCACGGCTGCGCAACAGGCCGCCTACAACGCGCTCAAGGTCAAGCTCGACGACTTGCTGGCTTCGGAACCAGTCTGTCCCGGTGACGGCAACAAGGACGGCGTGGTCGATGCGCAGGACGAGCACAACTGGCGCGCCATCGCGCAGAACTGGGGCTTGTCGAGCGTGTACGACTTCTTCGTCAACGGCGTGCTCGACGGCAAGACCAACGCAATCGACGGGCAGATCGTTGCGCAGAATCTAGGCAAGACCTGCCCCAAGAGCCATGGGGTTTACTGAGCCCGGCATGGCGCTTGTCGATACGTTGAAAAAGCGAGCAGCGCTGATCGGCGGCGTGCTGCTGCTGGCACTGCTCGCAGGCGCGGCGGGTTGGTATTTCGGTGGCAGGACGGGCGCACCGGCGCAGCCGGTGGTCATCCTCGGTGACGCCGCCAAGGGCACTGAGGGCATGGCCTGGGTACCGGGTGGCGTGTTCGAAATGGGCAGCGACCACAAGCTGGCGCAGACCAACGAGCGCCCGGCGCACGCGGTGCGCGTCAAGGGCTTCTGGATGGACACCGCTCACGTCACCAACGACCAGTTTGCCGAGTTCGTGCGGCAGACCGGATACCTGACCACGGCCGAGCGCAAGCCCGATTGGGACACTATCCGCGTGCAACTGCCGCCCGGCGTGCCGAAGCCGCCGGACGACGTGCTTGTTCCCGGCGCGATGGTGTTCGTGGGGACCAATCGCCCGGTGCGGCTGGATGATTATTCGCAATGGTGGCGTTACGTACCGGGCGCCGACTGGCGCCATCCGCAAGGCCCGGGCAGCAGCATCGAGGGCAAGGGCGACCACCCGGTGGTGCAAGTCAGCCACGAGGATGCTCTGGCCTACGCGCGTTGGGCGGGCAAGCGCCTGCCGACCGAAGCCGAGTGGGAATTCGCCGCGCGCGGCGGACTGGAGCAGGCCACCTACGTCTGGGGCAATGACTTGATGCCCGGCGGGCAGCGCCTGGCCAACTACTGGGATACGCGCGACCGGCCCTTCCCGGTGATGAGCCTGGTCGTCAATCCGAAGGCGGGCGGTGCCACCGGCACGATGCCGGTGAAGAGCTTCCCCGCCAACGGCTACGGCCTGTACGACATGACCGGCAACGCCTGGCAATGGGTGGCCGATTGGTATCGTGCCGATTTTTTTGCGTTGCAGGCGCGCACTGCGGGCAGGAACACGTCCGACAATCCGACCGGCCCGGCCGATTCCTTCGATCCCGACGACCCTGGCGTGCCCGCGAACGCGCCGCGCAAGGTCATCCGTGGTGGTTCCTTCCTGTGCAACGAAGACTATTGTCTGTCCTACCGGCCCAGTGCGCGGCGCGGCTCCGATCCGCACAGCCCGATGTCGCACGTCGGCTTCCGGCTGGTGAAGGACGCTTCGTGAGCGCTCCGCATGAGCATCGTTTGCGGGTACCAGTCCCGCAGGCCGGACAGATCCAAGCAAAAACGCCCAACCGGAGTTGGGCGTCGAATGCCGGTGGCTGGAATCGGGTCATCGGCACAAGGATTCGAACCCTTAGCTCGCATGCGATGTACTGGCCCCGGAGCTGCCGGCTTGCCCGGCCATCGGCAGGTGTTCGGGCGGCGTACCCTCTTTGAAGTTCTGGCGCAGCTGCTGGCGCAGTTCCGGCGAATCGCTGTGATGATGCACTGAAACTGCATGTTGCACTGCGATTTGCATGAGCTCTTCGTCGCTATCGGCGGAGATGGCTACCGAGCAATGGGTGTCGCTGGGGACTTCTCGGCAATCGATAAATTTGCGCGTCATGATCAACTCCTTTACAGGAAAGAACGAGCACGGTGCTCGTCCGCTTCAGTATAGGTAACCGATGATGCGGGCGCTGCAAACAAATCGCCTGCGGAGGCGGCGTTTTGCCATTTTCGGTGAGGCGGGCGGAATCGAACCGGCGGTAGGAGGATTTTTAATGGTCGCCAATGGCAGGAGCGCACGATAGCCGTTGCTTACCAGTCGCTTCCCGGTGCGAGTGACAGAAAAAACAAAAGCCCAGCTTGTGACTGGGCTTTTGCTTGATTCTTTTGGTGGCCCGGGGCGGAATCGAACCACCGACACAAGGATTTTCAATCCTCTGCTCTACCGACTGAGCTACCAGGCCAAGACGCAGGAGTATAGCAAAACAATTTCATTCCGCAAAGCGCGCTGTCGATTCGGCGCCCGCCACTATAATGCCGGCATGGACGATTTCATTTCCACCAATACCGGCGCCGCCACGGTCGACGTCTGCATCGTCGGCGACGGCGTGATCGGCAAGACCGCGGCGCTGGCGCTGGCGCGCGCCGGCGTTGGCGTGACGCTGCTGGCGCCGCCGGCCGGTGCGCCGCCGGCACCGGCGCCGGTGGCCGCGGCCGAGGACTGGGACTTGCGGGTCTATGCGCTGAACCACGTGGCGCGCGCGCTGCTGTCCTCGCTGAAGGTATGGGATGCGCTGGACGCGGCACGGGTGACGGCGGTCGATGCGATGGCGGTGCATGGCGACGGCGACGGCCGCGCCGGGCGGCTCGATTTCGACGCCTACGGCGCCCGCGCCGGCGCGCTGGCCTGGATCGTCGAGCACCGCAACCTGAACCTGGCGCTGGATACCGCGCTGCGCTTTGCGTCGAACGTGCGGCTGGTGCGCGGCCGCGCCGAGCGGCTGACGATAGCGCCGCAGGCGGCACAGCTGCAACTGGCCGGCGGCGAGACGATTGGCGCGGCGCTGGTGGTCGGCGCCGACGGCGGCCATTCGTGGGTGCGGCACCAGATGGATATCGGCATCGATTACCGGCCCTACGGGCAGCGCGCGGTGGTGGCGAATTTTTCCTGCGAACATCCGCATCGCGGTGTGGCGGCGCAGTGGTTTACGTCGACCGAAGGCATCATCGCGCTGTTGCCGCTGGCCAGCCAGCGGGTGTCGCTGGTGTGGTCGGCGCCCGATGCGCTGGCCGAGGTACTGCTGCGCGAGCCGCTGGCGCGGCTGGCCGAGCGCTTGACGCAGCTGCCGGAGCAGGCGCTGGGC
>JBAUJK010000411.1:0-1758 GCA_049683695.1 Burkholderiaceae bacterium | reverse complement strand
CGCGCGCGGCGTCGACCGCCAGCGCGCCGGAGACGGTAGCTGCTTCCAGCAGCCGTTCGGCCAGGAACAATCCATGCAGCGCCAGCGCGGTCGAGACCTGGGTGCCGTTGATCAGCGCCAGCCCTTCCTTGGCCGCCAGCACCACCGGCGCGATGCCGGCCGCTGCCAGCGCGGCGCGCGCGGGCAGCCGGCGACCATCGACGCGTACCTCGCCTTCGCCCAAGAGCGCCAGCGTCATATGCGCCAGCGGCGCCAGGTCGCCGGAGGCGCCGACCGAGCCCTTTTGCGGGATGCACGGCAGGATGCCGGCATTGACCATCGCGATCAGCGTGTCGATCACCTGCGCGCGGATGCCGGAATAGCCGCGCGCCAGGCTGCCGATCTTCAGCGCCATCACCAGCCGCACCACCGCATCGTCCAGCAGCGGCCCGGTACCGACCGCGTGCGACAGGATCAGGTTGCGCTGCAACAGTTCGAGCTGATCGTCCGGGATGCGGGTCTTGGCCAGCTTGCCGAAGCCGGTGTTGATGCCGTAGGCAGCGTCGCCCTTGGCGACGATGCGCCCGATCAGCGCCGCCGAGGCGTCGATCGCCGGCCAGGCATCGGCCGCCAGCGTCAGCCGCGGTGCGCCGCTCCAGATCGCACGCAGCTCGGCCAGCCGCAGCTGGCCCGGATGAAGGATCATGTCGTCTCGGTTCATGATGGGAGTATGTCTAAATTTTCTTTTGTTTGTCCGCGGCGTGATGAGTCGCACAAGGGAGTATATGCATCACTGCGGGTTTTCCCGCCACAGCAGCGGAAACAGCGCATGCTCCATCGGCGCGCCGGCCGGTAGTTGGTCGGCCAGGCCCGGGAAGTCCGGCGAGGTGACCCAGCTGCGCGGCGCATGGCGCACATCGTCGCCCAGAAAGCGCACCGAAAATACGCGCCGGCGGCGGTCGCCGTCGACGCCGCTGGCCGCGTGCAGTGCCAGCATGTGAAAGCACACCACGTCGCCCGGTTCGATTTCCCAGCCGAGGATGTTGAAGCGGGAGCGGTCGGCTTCGACGTCCGGCAGGTCGGCCAGGCTGCCTTCCGGGAACCACTTCGCTTCGTTTTTCATGAATGAGCGCGGCATCAGCCACGGTCCGAGATGCGAGCCGGCGACGAATTCCAGCGTCGAATGGCGCCGTACCGGATCGACCGGAATCCACATGCTGACGTTTTGCCGGCCGTCGATGTTGTAGTAGGGCTGGTCCTGGTGCCACGGCGTCTTCTGGCGCGTGCCGGGTTCCTTGACCAGCATATGGTCGTGGTACAGGCGGGCGGTTTGGCTTTGCATCAGCCGGCCGGCGGCGGCGCCCAGCGGCCCATCCATGATCACGCGCCGGTAGGCATCGTTTTCCTGCCAGTTGCAGAAATCTTCCAGGAAGAAACCGGGATCGCCCGGCGCGCTGGCGACCTTGGCGCGCGGACTGGGCGCGGCGATGTTGGCGTCGATACCGTCGCGCAGCAGCGCGACTTCGTCGGCGTTCAGCAGTTGACGCAGGCAGATCGCGCCGTCGCGCTGGAACGCGTCGATCTGTTCGGGCGTGACGACGGCGCGGATGCGCTCGTCGATGCTGGCGGCCAGGGTGTTGGGCATGCCGGTCTCCTTTTTATGTTGTCATCCCGTTCAAATCAATTCGTCACGATGCGTTGCAGGCCGCCGCAAAGAGATGCGGAAGTGGAATCGGGGTCAGAGTTTTTTTTCGCAGCGACCTATCGCGAAAATTACTC
>JBAUJK010000410.1:0-1943 GCA_049683695.1 Burkholderiaceae bacterium | reverse complement strand
AGTTGATCACGTTCAACAGGCCGAAGATCACCGCCAGGCCCAGCGACAGCATCGCGTAAAACGAGCCGTTCACCAGTCCCAGCAACAATTGACCCAGCAGCGCTTGCAGCGGAATGCCGAAGATTTCCATGGCAATCTCAGAAAAAAGGAAGCCCTTGACGAGGCGGAAAAATCACCCGTGACGCACCGATCCGCCGCGTCGCGTACTGCGCTGGCGGCGCCGGCCGGCATCGATACTGCGGGATGAAAGGAGAAGCACCCACGCCGGCGGCGCGGCCGCGGCGTACGGGTAAAAAAACGGCGCGCCGAACTTCCGCGCGCCGCCGTCACTACGTGATTGCGCTTACTTCCAGGTCGGGCACTTCGATTCGGCCTTGGTCGTAAAGGCCTGGTCACCCGGAATGGTCTGCGCCACCTTCAGATAATCCCACGGCGACTTCGATTCGGCCGGGGTCTTCACCTGCATCAAATACATGTCGTGGATCGCGCGGCCGTCCGGACGGATGTAGCCGTTCTTCATGTACATGTCGTTGATCTTGGTCTCGTGCATCTTGGCCAGCACCTTCTCCGCGTTGTCGGTACCGGTCGCCTTGACCGCGGCCAGGTATTGCGCCACGACCGAGTAGTCGGCCGCCTGCAGGCTGGACGGCATGCGCTTCATCTTGTCGAAGAAGCGCTTGGCCCAGGCGCGCGATTCCGGGCTCTGATCCCAGTACCAGCTGTCGGTCAGATACATGTTCTGGGTCAGGTTCAGGCCGAGCGAATGGATATCGTTGATGAACATCAGCAGACCGGCCATCTTCATCGTCTTGGTGATGCCGAATTCGTTGGCCGCCTTGATCGCGTTGATGGTGTCGCCGCCGGCATTGGCCAGGCCCAGGATCTGCGCCTTCGACGCCTGTGCCTGCAGCAGGAAGGACGAGAAGTCGGACGCGCCGAGCGGATGCTTGACCGAGCCAACCACGGTGCCGCCGGCCGCCTTCACCACGTGCGCGGTGTCGGATTCCAGCGAGGCGCCGAACGCATAGTCGGCGGTCAGGAAGAACCAGCTCTTGCCGCCCTGCTTGACCACCGCCGAGCCGGTGCCCTTGGCCAGGGCCACGGTGTCATAGGCGTAGTGCACGGTGTACGGCGAGCATTCCTCGTTGGTCAGGCGCGCGCTGCCGGGGCCGATCGCCAGATACGGCTTCTTCTTTTCCCACGCCACCTTGGCGGTCGCCAGCGCGGTCGCCGAGTTGGTGCCGCCGACGATCATGTCAACCTGCTGCTGGTCGATCCATTCGCGTGCCTTGGAAGCGGCGATGTCAGCCTTGTTCTGGTGGTCGGCGGTGATCAGCTCGATCTTCTTGCCGTTGATGGCACCGCCGGCATCGGCAATCGCCATCTTGATCGCTTCAGCGCCGCCGGCGCCGTCGATGTCGGAATACAGGCCGGACATGTCGGTGATGAAGCCGATCTTGATCACGTCATCCGAAATCTGGGCCGATGCCGAAGCACCGAAACCCATGGCGGCGACGGCCGATACTGCGAGCGCGATTTTTTTCAATTTCATTGTCTTCTCCTTTGATATGACGCGAAATGCCCTACCTGTACTACTCGGTTTCCTACTACTCGGTTCTCTGTTGTTCAGAGCCCATTCCCTGCCCGCTCAAACACCGAGCAGGCTGTTCAATACTGGCATGTTGGCATCCAGGTCGGCCGCTTCGAACGCCAAGGCTACCTGGCCGTGTTCGATCACGTAGAAGCGGTCGGCCAGCGGGGCGGCGAAGCGGAAGTTCTGTTCCACCATCACGATCGTGTAGCCCTTGGCTTTTAAGGTCGTGATCATCTTCGCCAACGCTTGCACGATCACCGGCGCCAGCCCTTCCGAGATTTCGTCGAGCAGCAACAGGCGCGCGCCGGTGCGCAGGATGCGCGCCACCGCCAGCATTTGCTGTTCGCCG
>JBAUJK010000409.1:0-2563 GCA_049683695.1 Burkholderiaceae bacterium | reverse complement strand
GGCGATCATGGCCGGCGGCGACGCCGCCGAATTCGCGCGGGCCGCCGCGCTGTTCGCGGTGTTGGGGCGGGCGACGCTGGTCGGGCCGGTCGGCTGCGGCCAGCTGGCCAAGCTGTGCAACCAGCTGATCGTCGGCGGCACCATCAACATCGTCGCCGAAGCGCTGCTGCTGGCACAGGCCGGCGGCGCCGATCCGGCCGCGGTGCGCGATGCGATCCGCGGCGGCTTCGCCGAAAGCCGGGTGCTGGAAGTGCACGGCCGGCGCATGCTGGAGCGCGACTTCATCCCGGGCGGCCGCGTCACGCTGCAGTTGAAGGATCTGGACAACGTGCTGGCCGCCGCTGCTGCCGCCGAGGTGCGGCTGCCGGTGGCCGAGCTGGTGGCCGAGCGCTACCGCAGCATCGCCGCCACGCTGCCGGATGCCGACCATGCGGCCGCGCTGCTGGCACTGGAAGCGCTCAATCCCGGCACGCGCGTCGGCGCTGCGCCGGACCGGCTGCCCTGAAGCCGCGTCATCCGGCCCGTTTATATACTCCGTAGAGCATTTTTGAAGCCGCTTGTAATACTTGCGGGAAGTGTGCTGTTTTCAGGCATACTCCCGTTTTTGACATGAGCGCCGCGCCTCCATCTCCAACTCGCACGACATGAATCCTCCGCATCAAGCCGCCGACTGGCGCGCCATCTGGCGCCTGATCAAACCGTACTGGGTATCCGAGGAAAAATGGCGCGCGGCGCTGCTGCTGGCGTCGGTGGTCGCGCTGTCGCTCGGCATGGTGTACCTGAGCGTGCTGATCAACAGCTGGAACCGCGATTTCTACAATGCGCTGGAGAACCGCGACTTCGCGGCATTCTCGGCGCAGCTGTGGCGCTTTTCCTATCTGGCGTTCGCCTTCATCGCGGTGGCGATCTACAAGGTGTACCTGACGCAGGCGCTGGAAATCCGCTGGCGCGCTTGGCTGACGCGGCGCTACATGGGCGACTGGCTGGCGCGCCAGGCCTATTACCGGATCGAGCAGGCACGCAGCGCCGACAACCCGGACCAGCGCATCGCCGAAGACCTCGCCCTGTTGACCTCTGGCGCGCTGTCGCTGTCGCTCGGCCTCTTGTCGAGCGTGGTGACGCTGGCGTCGTTCGCCGGCATCCTGTGGGGGTTGTCGGGGCCGCTGTCGTTCGTATTGGCCGGCACCCAGTGGACGATTCCCGGCTACATGCTGTGGTTCGCGCTCGGCTACGCGCTCGTCGGCTCGGGACTGGTGTGGTGGGTCGGCAAGCCGCTGGTGCCGCAGAACTTCGCGCGCCAGCGCTTCGAGGCCGATTTCCGCTTCGGCCTGGTGCGCATCCGTGAAAACGCCGAGGCGGTAGCGCTGTACCGCGGCGAGCCGGAAGAGCAGGCGCAGCTCGAAGGCCGCTTCGAGCGCATCCGAAAGAACTGGTGGGACATCATGATCACCACCAAGCGCCTGAACACGGCGTCCACCTTCTACGCGCAGTTCGCGGTGATCTTCCCGTTCCTGGTCAGCGCGCCGCGCTATTTTTCCGGCGCCATCCAGCTTGGCGGGCTGATGCAGATCAGTTCCGCCTTCGGCCAGGTGCAGGAAGCGCTGTCGTGGTTCATCAACGCCTTCGATTCGCTGGCGGGCTGGAAGGCCAGCGCCAACCGGCTGGCGCAATTCCATGCCGCGCTGGACCATGCGCGCGCGTTGGAAGGCGGCATCCGCGCCGAGCGCAACAACGTCGGTGCGATCCTGCTGCAGGACCTGGCGCTCGACCTGCCGGGCGGCCAGCGGCTGGCGGCGCCGTGGTCCGGTGCGATCCACCACGGCCAGCGCATCCTGGTCGAAGGGCCGTCCGGCTGCGGCAAGTCGACGCTGTTTCGCGCGATCGCCGGCATCTGGCCCTACGGCGCCGGCAGCATCGAGATCCCGAGCGCGGCGCGCCTGATGTTCGTGCCGCAGAAGAGCTATCTGCCGATCGGCACGCTGCGCGCCGCGCTTGCCTATCCGGCGGCGCCCGACGCGTACCCGGAGCGCGCCATCCGACACTACCTGGAGTTGTGCCGGCTGCCGCATTTGATGGAGCGGCTGGACGAATCAGACAACTGGAGCAGCCGCCTGTCGCCCGGCGAGCAGCAGCGGCTGGCGTTCGTGCGGGTGCTGCTGACGCGGCCGCAGATGGTGTTCCTGGATGAAGCCAGCAGCGCGCTGGATGGCGACAGCGAACGTGCCATGTATCATCTGCTGCTGCAGGAGTTGCCGCAGGCGGCGATCGTCAGCATCGCCCATCGCGCGGCGGTGGCCGACTACCACCAGTGCCGCTGGCGCTTCGTCGCCGACGGCCATGAGGAAGGCAGCGCAGCCGGGGAAGCGCAGGCGGGCGGCTACCGCATCCGCGAATCCGTGCTGTCGGCCGTTCCCGCCTAGTTTTCCGCCCATCCGATCGTTGGCCGCGCCCCCGGCGCGGCAAGCCCTTGACCGACGCGCCATGCCTGTTCCGTTCGCCACCCTTTCCGTGACCTTGCTGCTGCTAGCGCTGGCCGGCTGCGCGCTGCCGCCGGCCCCTGGAC
>JBAUJK010000408.1:0-2826 GCA_049683695.1 Burkholderiaceae bacterium | reverse complement strand
GCGCCGCTGCCGTCCGCCGTCAGCGCCGAGCGCGGCGGCCTGCCGCTGCTGGGCGACGCCGCCAGCGGGGAACTGTCGCCGGCGATGGAGCGCAAGCTGGGCGAGGAAATCATGCACGACGTGCGGCGCGACGCCGATTACCTGGACGACGCGCCGCTGACCGAATACCTGAACGGCTTCGGCAACCAGCTGGTGTCGTCACGGCCGGACGTGCGCGGCGAGGCCGGCTTCGACTACTTCTTCTTCGCGGTGCGCGATCCGCGCATCAACGCCTTCGCGCTGCCGGGCGCCTTCATCGGCGTGCACTCGGGCCTGATCCTGGCGGCGCAGACCGAATCGCAGCTGGCCTCGGTGCTGTCGCACGAAATTGGCCACGTCGCCCAGCGCCACATCGCGCGCATGATCGGCGCCCAGAAGCAGGACGCGCTGCTGCCGCTGGCATCGGTGCTGCTGGGCGCGCTGGCGGCGCGCTCGTCCCCCGACGCCGCGGTCGGGATCGCGATGGGCGGCACCGGGCTGGCGCTGCAGCGGCAGCTGAATTTTTCGCGCGACGCCGAGCGCGAAGCCGACCGCGTCGGACTGCAGATCCTGCAGGATGGCGGCTTCGACACGTCCGGCATGGTGGCCTTCTTCGCCCGCATGCAGACCGCGACGCGCAACTATTCCGACGCGGTGCCGCCGTACCTGCTGTCGCACCCGCTGACCACCGAACGCATCGCCGACATCGAGGCGCGCATCCGCAACCAGCGCTACCGGCAGCGCGCCGACAGCCTGGATTTCTACCTGATCCGCGCCCGCGTGCGGGTGTTGCAGGATGGCTCGGTGCAGGGCTTGCGCGAGGCCGGCGAATTCTTCGACAGCCAGCTGCGGCAAAACACCGCGATGGAAACCGCCGCCGCCCGCTACGGCCAGGCGGTGATTGCCTTGAAGCGCGGCCAGTTCGAGCAGGCCGAAAAGCTGCTGCAGCAGGCGCGCCGGGCGTTGCCGGCCGATACCCACAGCCAGGTCCTGGCTGCGTTCGACATCGACCTGAAGCTGGCGGCGCGCCAGCCGCAGCAGGCGCTGGCCCTGGCCGACGCGGCGCGCGGCCGCTTTCCGCTGTCGCGCGGCATCGCCCGCCAGTACGGCCAGGCCCTGATCGATGCCGGCCGCGCCGACGACGCCGCGCGCTACCTGCGCGAGCAGGCGCAGCTGTACCGGCAGGAGCCGGAACTGCAAAGCCTTCTGGCCAAGGCCTACGCGGCGCAGGGCAAGCGGGCGCTGCAGCACCTGGCGCTGGCGGAGTCGTACGCGCTGTCCGGCAGCGTGCCGAGCGCGCTGGAACAGCTGAAGATCGCGCGCAGCGCGCCGGATGGCACCTTCTACGAACAGGCGATGGTCGACGCGCGCGAGCGCGAATTGCAGGCGCAGTGGCGCGAGCAGATGGAACAGAGCAAGAAAAACCGCTAGCAGAGCAGATACTCCCTATTTCGATGGCCTGAGTCTGGCGTATTTCGTCCTGAAAATAGACATACTCCCTAATCTGGTGTGATTTCTTGATTTGCCGTTCAGGCCGCTATGTCGGTCGCCCCGGCATAGGGTAAGCCGGAGCGGCGGCAGGAAATGGCCGCGTAGCGCGACTTCCGGGTGCCGCCGCAGTCCTTATTTGCCGTCCGGCTGCGGCTCGGTGACGAAACCGAAATGCCGTGCCAGCCCGGCGCGCGCAATGCGCTGCAGCGGCAGGCGCTGGCCGCCATATTCCAGCGTCAGCGGCCGCTCATCGTTTCCGGCCAGCCAGGCCAGCAACTGCTCGTCGTCCACCGGCGCACCGTCGCGGCGCACCGCGGCCAGGCATTGCGCCAGGTCGCGATCGTCCAGCGCTGCCACCCGCTCGCCGGCCTGCAGGATCAGCTGGCCATCCTCGGTCAGCCAGGCGGAATCGACCAGTGGCAGCGCTTCGCCGTGGTGCAGCACGAAGCCTTGCGCCGGGTCGGTGTGCGCGATATAGGGCGTGATTTCCAGGTTGACGTAGACGCGCTGCGGGCCGTTCTGGAAATACCAGCGGCCGGCGTCGTCGTGCGTGTAGTTGCGGTCGATGAAGCCGCGCAGCGCGGCGTTACGGATCGGATCGCCCGGCAGCCGCTGCGCCTGCGCCGCCTCGTCGCGCATCCGCCACGCGCCGCGCGCATCCAGCGCCAGCCAGCCGTAACAGTGCGGCACGTTGGGCCATTTGGCTATCGCTTGTTGCACGATCGGGTCCATCGGCACTCCTTGCGGTTCAGGCGGGACGAACGCCGGCGGCGTCGTCCAGAAAACGCAGGATGCGGCGCGGCAGCCAGTCCAGCTGGCCCGGCGGCGCACCGGTGGCGAAGCCGACGTGGCCGCCTTCGCGCGGATACTCCAACGTTACATGGGGTGATGCGCGCTGCGGCAAAAAGTTCGCCGGCAGGAACGGGTCGTTCTGCGCGTTCAGCACCAGCGTCGGCAGCGTGATGTCGGACAGCACGTGCTTGGCGCTGGCGCGATTCCAGTAGTCGTCGGTGTCGCGAAAGCCGTGCAGCGGCGCGGTGACGACATTGTCGAACGCATGCAGGTCGCGCGCCGCCAGCAGCCGACGGCGGTCGAACAGGCCGGGGAACTGCTGCAATTTCTGCAGGCTTTTCGCTTTCATGGTCTGCAGGAACATGCGGCCGTAGATGCGGTTGAAGCCGTGCGCCAGCGCCGCGCCGCCGCCGGCCAGATCGAGCGGCGCCGAGACCGCGCAGGCGGCGTCGACGATCTCGGCTTGGTGCTGCGAGTCGCCCAGCCAGCGCAGCAAAGCATTGGCGCCGAGCGAGACGCCGGCGA
>JBAUJK010000407.1:0-2234 GCA_049683695.1 Burkholderiaceae bacterium | reverse complement strand
GCCGAGGTGGAGCTGTGCCGGCGCTGGCAGGCGCAGCTGGCGGCCCGGCTGCCGGCGCTCCGGATACGCCGCAACTACCCGTACCGCGGCCGCGCCGACGGCTTCGCCACGTATCTGCGGCGCTGCTTCGCGCCGGCCGACTATGTCGGCATCGAGCTAGAAGTCAGCCAGGCGCAGGTGGCGCGGCGGCGCGCCTGGCCACTATTGCGACAGGCGCTGGTGACCACGCTGGATGCCGCGCTGGCGGAGCAGGCGCAGGCGGCGCGGTGACTGTTGTAAGAAGTACCGCCGCGCGTAAAAAGTACCGCGGTGGCAGGCCCGGCGCGCGGCGCCGGCGCGGGATCGCCGCCGTGCCGGTTCTGGCACGCATACTGCATGTAGCCGGTGGTCACGAACCAACTGGACGGGAGTTCCCATGTCACGGACGAACAGGATTCATCAAACCCTGGCCGGCGCCCTGGCGGCGCTGGCCCTGCTGACGCTGGCCGCCTGCGGCACCACCAGCACCCCAAGCACGACCCCGACCGTCGCCGGCACCGCCAGCAGAACCTCGGCCACCGGCGTGGTGCAGTCGGTCGAGCGGGTCGACCGGAAGGATGCCGGCATCGGCGTCGGCACCATCGCCGGCGCCGTGGTCGGCGGCCTGATCGGCAACCAGATCGGCAGCGGCACCGGGCGTACCGCCGCTACCGTGGCCGGCGCCGCCGGCGGCGCGCTCGGCGGACGGGCGATCCAGAACCGCATGGGCGGCGATCAGGCCTACCGCGTGACGCTGCGCATGGACGACGGCTCGCAGCAGGTGTTCGCAACCGAGACCGATCCGGGCTACCGGGTCGGCGACCGCGTGCAGGTGGTCAACGGCATCGTCCAGCACTATTGACCGGACCGGGCGGCACCGCGCAAAGGCTCATCCCCCACACTGACAAGCCAAGGAGAAACAGATGGCGATCACCGACCGCAACCTGACTGGAAACTATCGCGCCGCCGCGCTCGACGCCGGCGCCGGCGGGCGCCGCCCGTTCTTTTCCACGCTGCGCTGGAGCGCGGTGCTGGCCGGGGTGGTGGTCGGCATCGCGCTGCAGATGGCGCTGACGCTGCTGGGCGTGGCTACCGGCCTGTCGTCGATCGATGTCGGTTCGGCCGAATCGGCCAGCGCCACCGGGCCGCTGCTGTGGGCCGGCATCAGCATGCTGATCTCGGCCTTCGTCGGCGGCTATGTAGCGGCGCGCAGCTCGGGCCTGAAGCGCAAGAGCGACGGCGTGCTGCACGGCGCCACCTCGTGGGGCGTGACCACGCTGCTGTTCGTGGTACTGGCGGCGTCGGCCGGCGGCAGCATGCTGGGCGGCATCTTCGGCAGCATGAGCGACGCGCTCGGGCAGGCTGGCGGCAGCACGATGGCCGGCGGCGTGCTGAGCCGGCAGTTCGGCAACGTCGATCCCGGTATCGTCGACCGCTTCGAGCGCCAGATCCAGGCCGGCAACCGCAACGATGCGATCCAGTTGCTGGTCGGCTCGCTGAACATGGACCAGGAACGCGCCGCCGCCATCGTCGACCAGGCGCTGATCGTCGCCGGCTCGCCCGGGCAGGCGTCGCCGCAGGGCCGTGCGATCGCCAACCGCACGGTGCAGATGGCGTCGAGTACCGCCTGGATGATCTTCGGCGCGGTGGCGCTGTCGCTGGCGCTGGGCATCAGCGGCGGCCTGCTCGGCGCCAGCGGCGCCCGGCGCACGATCTGGAGCGGCAGCAGCGTGCCGCAAGCGGCCTAGTGGCAACCACCAGCCAGGCGCACAGCAGCACCGGCCGCGCGCGCCGCCGCCCCGCCCCGCCACGCCACGCGGCCGATGCTGTCCGCCAGGACCACCTCCAGCTGATCGAACGCTCGCCCGACGGCATCCTGCTGACGCTGCAAAACCGCATCACCTACGTCAACCGCGCGGCGCTGGACCTGTTCGGCGCGCGCGCCCGCGAGCAGCTGGACGGCCGCTCGCTGTTCGACTTCTTCGATAGCGCCACGCCCTTGCCGCCGCTGCGCATCCAGGAAGTGATCGCCGGCGACCAGGGCGGGCCGGTGGCGGCGATCGGCAAGCTGTACCGGCTGGACGGCGACGTCGCCGACATCGAACTGCTGGCCGCGCCCTACCGCCGCGGCGATCAGGCCGGTTCGCTGTTGATCCTGCATCCGCTGTGCGTCGGCGACCCGGCCTTCGCCGCGCTGTGTGCGCCGGCGGCGGCGC
>JBAUJK010000406.1:0-18291 GCA_049683695.1 Burkholderiaceae bacterium | reverse complement strand
CCTACGTCGCCGGCGCCGTGCTGCTGCCCTACGACGATTTCCTCGACGCCGCGGTGGCGGCGCGCTACGACATCGACTACCTGTGCCACAAGTTCGGCGCCAGCTTCGAGCAGGTCTGCCATCGGCTGGTGACGCTGAAAAAACCGGGGCGCGAGGGCATCCGCTTCGGCTTCATGCGCTCCGACCCGGCCGGCTACGTCACCAAGCGCTTCCCGCTGCCCTACATGTCGCTGCCGCGCTACGGCAACGCGTGCCCGCTGTGGGCGGTGTACCAGGCCTTCCAGACGCCGGGCGCGATGATCCGGCAGCTGGCGGAATTTCCGACCGGCGACCGCTACTTCTTCCTCGCGCGCGCGGTCGAAAAGCAGTTGCCGTCGTTTTCGTCTGCCAAGCACCTGATGTCGATCATGCTGGTGTGCGAAGCCATCCATGCCGACCAGATCGTCTACGGCGACGGCCTCGACCTGTCGTCGGCAGCACCCACTACGCCGGTGGGGCCGACCTGCCGCCTGTGCGTGCGGCGCAACTGCGCATCGCGCGAGGAAGACCCGATTATCAACGCCTGACGGCGGCAGCAGTGCTGGATCGCCTTTTGGCGGCAGTGTTAAACTTGCCGCCACAACAAGCGAAGGCGGCCAATAGGCGCCAAGCCGCGACCACATCGGAGACAGCATGACCGCACGGATCCTGATCACGGAAGACGAACCGAACATCGTCGAATCGCTGACCTTCATCCTGAAACGCGCCGGCTACGACGTATCGGCGGTGGCGGACGGCGAAGCGGCGGTGCGCCGCCTGCGCGGCGATCCGCCGGACATCATGATCCTCGACCTGATGCTGCCGAAACTGAACGGCTTCGACGTGCTGAAGCTGGTCAAGACCGATACGCTGCTGCACTCGCTGCCGGTACTGGTGCTGTCGGCCAAGGGCCAGGCGCACGACCGCCAGCTGGCCGAGGAAATCGGCGCCGACGCCTTCATCACCAAGCCGTTTTCCAACCGCGACATCATCGAGCAGATCGGCCGCCTCTGCCCGGCGGGCCGCTAGCCGATGAAATCAGGTCGGCTGCCCGACTCCAGCACCGCGTCCGACGCCGCGGTGGCGTTGCCGCTGTTCGGCCTGTTCCTGCTGATGCCGCCGCTCATCACCCTGTTCGCGGCCGGCTTCGACCTCGGCGGCGTGCCGCTGATCGTGATCTACGTATTCGGCGTCTGGATCGCGCTGATCGTCTGCGCGGGACTGCTGGCGCGGCGCCTCGATCCCAGCCGCAGCGAGGGCACCGGCGGCGCCGACTCGCAGCCGCAGCCCGAACCCGACCCGCAGCACCGGTAGACGGACCCGACGCCGTGCTCTCCGCCAACGTCGTCCTCTTCATTTCCCTGCTGTACGTGGCGCTGCTGTTCGCGGTCGCCTTCGTCGGCGACATCCATGCACGGCGCGGCAACGTCGGCTGGCTGCAGTCGCCGGTCGTCTACACGCTGTCGATCTCGCTCTACTGCACCTCGTGGACCTTCTATGGGGCGGTCGGCTCGGCTGCCCGCAGCGGCATCGAGTTCGTCACCATCTATCTCGGCCCGACGCTGGTGTTCGTCGGCTGGTGGATGCTGCTGCGCAAGATGGTGCGCATCGGCCGCATCCACCACATCACCTCGATCGCCGACATGATCTCTTCGCGCTACGGCAAGAGCGGCAGCCTGGCGGCGCTGATCACGGTGATCGCAGTGATCGTGGTGACGCCCTACATCGCGTTGCAGCTGAAGGCGGTCACCGCCAGCTTCCAGGTCATCAGCAACAGCAGCAGCGACGTACTGTCCGGCTTTCCGCACAGCGAACCGGATTTCCATCTCGCCTTCTGGATCGCCGCCGGCATGGCCTTTTTCACGATCCTGTTCGGCACTCGCAACATCGACGCCAACGAACGCCATCACGGCGTGGTGGCGGCGATCGCGGTGGAGGCGGTGGTCAAGCTGGTGGCGCTGGTGGTGGTCGGATTGCTGGTGGTGTTCGGCATCGGCAACGGCCTGGGCGAACTGTTCGGTGGCGCGCCGCCGGCCAACCTGCACTATGCCGACGTGTTCGGCTCCTCCTGGATCACGCAGACCTTCCTGGCCGCCACCGCGGTGATCTGCCTGCCGCGCCAGTTCCAGATGACGATCGTCGAATGTCCGAACGAGCAGCACCTGCGCACCGCTTCCTGGATGTTTCCGCTGTACATGCTGCTGATCTGCCTGTTCGTGCTGCCGATCGCGATCGCCGGCCTGAACCACCTGCCGGAAGGCTCGAACCCCGACATGTTCGTGCTGACGCTGCCGATGTGGGCCGGCCAGGACGAGATCGCGCTGCTGGCCTTCCTGGGCGGCTTCTCGTCCGCCACCTCGATGGTGATCGTCAGCTCGATCGCGCTGTCGACGATGATCTCCAACCACATCATCGTGCCGATCGCGCTGCGTCTGCCATGGGTGGCGCTGGACGCCAGCGGCGACATCCGGCGCTTTCTTCTCAACAGCCGGCGCATTTCGATCGTGCTGATCTTGCTGCTCGGCTTCCTCGATTTCCGAATCTCGGCGCAATCCGCCGCATTGGCTTCGATCGGCCTGATTTCATTCGTTGGCGTCGCCCAGTTCCTGCCGGCGCTGATCGCCGGCCTGTACTGGCGCCAGGCGACCGCGCATGGTGCGATGGCCGGCGTGCTGTCCGGCTTCCTGGTCTGGGCCTACACGCTGTTCCTGCCCAGCTTTGGCGGCAGCTTCATCCTGAGCGGCAACGACATCGGCTTCGGGCCGTGGGGCATATCCGCGCTGCGGCCGCAGGCGCTGTTCGGATTACAGGGGCTGGATCCGCTGGTGCATGCGACCTTCTGGAGCATGACGATCAACGTCACGCTGCTGGTGCTGGTATCGCTGCTGCGCGGACAAAAGCCGCTGGAGCGGCTGCAGGGCACGCTGTTCATCGACGTCTTCCGCACGCCGGCGACCGATACCTCGCGCTTCGTCAACCGTTCGGCTACCCGCTACGACCTCAACATGCTGGCGCAGCGCATCCTCGGCCCGGACGAGGCCTACCAGCTGTTCCAGGAGGCGGAGCGGCGGCACGGCCTGATGCGCGACCAGTCGCTGGCCGACGACGCCTTCATCTCCGAGCTCGAGCGCAAGCTGGCCGGCAGCATCGGCGCCGCCTCGGCCCGTGCGCTGATTTCGCAGGTGGTGATCGGTGAAACCATCAGCCTCTACGAACTGATGAAGATCGCCGACGAAACCCAGCGCGTGCGCGACTACAGCACCCGGCTGGAGGAAAAGTCGCGCCAGCTGGAAGCGGCGGCGCGCCAGCTGACCGAAGCCAATGACCGGCTGACGCTGCTGGACAGCCAGAAGGACGAGTTCCTGAGCCAGGTCAGCCACGAAGTGCGCACGCCGATGACCTCGATCCGCTCGCTGTCGGAAATCCTGCTGGATGCCGAAGACATCGAGCACGAGCAGGCGCAGCGCTTCCTGCACATCATCCACGAGGAAAGCATCCGCATGACCAAGCTGCTGGATGGCATCCTCGACCTGTCGGTGCTGGAAGCCGACGAACAGGAATGGCAGCTGGTGCCGACCGACCCCGAGCCGGTGCTCGACAAGGCCTTCCGCGTTTGCGAAGGGCTGGCCGTGCGCAGCCGCTCGCTGCTGCTGAACGGCCCACGCCTCGGCGACGGCCGGGCACTGGTCCGCTGCGAAGCCGACCGTCTGAACCAGGTGTTCATCAACCTGATCTCGAACGCAATCAAGTACAACGTCAGCGCGCAGCCGTTCGTGCGCGTGGCCACCAGCATCGACGGCCGCTGGTATCAGGTGCTGGTGTCGGACAACGGGCCCGGCATCCGCAATGACGAGCGCGAACGAATCTTCCTGAAGTTTTCACGTGGCTGGGCCCAGACCCGCTCCGGCACCCAGGGCGCCGGCCTCGGACTGGCGATTTCCGGACAGATCATGCGGCGCCTGGGCGGCACGCTGGAACTGATGCCGGACCAGGGCCAAGGCGCGTGCTTTCGCGTCCGACTGCCGCTGGTGCAGGCGTAACCAAGCAGGGCTCACGAGATGCGGGTGGATTGCCGTGGCATTCGGTGGAGCTAGGAACGACCATCTTTTAGTGGGATGACGACGCCGCCTCCGTTGAGGAGGCAATAGGATCGCACGCATCCCCAAGGTCTACTACCCGCCAGCGCAGCGGCAAACCCCGCAATCCGACTCACGAAAAACGGCTGAAATCCGGCTTGCGCTTTTCGAAGAACGCGGTGAACGCTTCGCGCGCTTCCGGCGCCTTCAGCATCGCGCCGAAATGCTTGCCCTCGGTCGCCATCTGCATTTCCATCGCTGTCGTCTGGCCGCCCTTCATCAGCTGCTTGGTCAGCCGCACCGACGCCGGCGGCAGCGCCGCCAGCTTGGCTGCCTGCTTGTGCGCGAATGGCAATAGTTCGGCCGGTGCCAGCACGCGGTTGACCAGGCCGAGCTGCTGCGCCTCGGCGGCGCCGAACGGTTCGCCCAACAACAGTTTCTCGGCCGCACGCTGGTAGCCGGCCAGCTGCGGCAACAGCAGGCTGGACGCCGCTTCCGGGCACAGGCCGAGCTGCACGAACGGCAGCGAGAATTGCGCATTGTCGGCCGCGTACACCAGGTCGCAGTGCAGCAGCATCGTGGTGCCGACGCCGACCGCGGCACCGGCCACCGCCGCCACGATCGGCTTGCCGGCATGGCTGATGCGGTACAGGAACTGAAACACCGGGCTGTCGTCGCCGGCCGGCGGGTTGCGCATGAAATCTTCCAGATCGTTGCCGGCGGTGAAAATTTCCGGTTTGCCGACAATCAGGACCGCGCGGATTGCGCTGTCGCCTTCGGCTTCTGCCAGCGCATCGGCCATTGCCTGATACATCGCCGTGGTGATCGCGTTCTTCTTGTCCGGACGGTTGAATTCGATGGCGAGTACGCCATTGTTCCTGCTGATCAGAATGTCCATGCTGTCTCCTTGTGGAATAGAAAAGCCGTACAGCTTGTGACCGTACGGCTCCCCGTCTTGCCCGGTTCGAATTACATGCGTTCGAGGATGCCGGCCGCGCCCATGCCGGTGCCGACGCACATCGTCACCATGCCGTACTTCAGGTTGCGCCGGCGCAGCGCGTGCACTACGGTGGCCGAGCGGATCGCGCCGGTGGCGCCGAGCGGGTGGCCGAGCGCGATGGCGCCGCCGATCGGATTGACCTTGGCCGGATCGAGGTCGAGGTCCTGCATCACCGCCAGCGATTGCGCGGCGAACGCTTCGTTCAGTTCGATCCAGTCGAGCTGGTCCTGGGTCAGGCCGGCGGCCTTCAGCGCGGCCGGAATCGCTTCCTTCGGGCCGATCCCCATGATTTCCGGCGGCACGCCGCGCACCGCGAACGACGCAAAGCGCGCCAGCGGCGTCAGGTTGAACTGCTTCAGGATCTTTTCGCTGACCACGATCAACGCGCCGGCGCCGTCCGAGGTCTGCGAGCTGTTGCCGGCGGTGACGCTGCCCTTGGCGGCGAACACCGGCTTCAGCTTCGCCAGCGCCTCCAGGCTCGAATCTTCGCGCGCGCCTTCGTCGCGGTCGACGGTGCGGGTGGCGACGTCGATCTGGCCGGTGACCAGGTTCGGCGTGCGTTCGACGATCTCCACCGGCGTCGTTTCATCCTTGAACTCACCGGCCTTCTGGCCGGCGATCGCGCGCCGGTGCGATTCCAGCGCGAACTGGTCCTGCGCCTCGCGCGACACCTTCCACTGCTGCGCCACCTTCTCGGCGGTCAGGCCCATGCCGTAGGCCATGCCGATGTTCTCGTCCTTGAACACGCCCATGTTCATCGACGGATGGAAACCCATCATCGGCACCATCGACATCGATTCGGTGCCGGCGGCGATCATCACGTCGGCTTCGCCGACGCGGATGCGGTCGGCCGCCATCGCCAGCGCGGTCAGGCCGGACGCGCAATAGCGGTTGACGGTGACGCCGCCGACCGTCTTCGGCAGGCCGGCCAGCAGCACGCCCATGCGGCCAACGTTCAGCCCCTGCGCGCCTTCCGGGAACGAGCAGCCGACGATCGCATCCTCGATCGTGTTCGGATCGAGGTTCGGCACCTGCGCCAGCGCCGATTGCAGCACGCGCACCAGCAGGTCGTCCGGCCGCGTATTGCGGAACATGCCGCGCGGCGCCTTGCCGATCGGGGTGCGGGTGGCGGCGACGATGTAGGCGTCTTGAAGTTGCTTGGTCATTTTGAAGGTTCTCCTGGTTCAGTCGCGCGATGGCGCGGCGGCAAGCCGGGCTATCGTGCCTTGCGCGATCGCGCATAGGGTTTCTTGGCCGTCGTTGACGACGTACACGTCGCAACGGCATACCGCCTGCGATTTGCCGGCATGGACCGCGCTGGCGCGGGCCACGATTTCCTGGCCGATCGCGGGACGCACGTAATTGATCTTGTACTCCGAGGTGACCACGGCGGTGCCGAGCGCGGCGCCGCCGGCATAGGTCAGCGCATTGTCGGCGGCGTAGCTGACCACGCCGCCGTGCACGAACCCGTGCTGCTGCTTCAACTCGTCGACCACCTCGATGCGCAGCTCCGAACCGCCGGCGTCGAAGCGCGTCAGCCGGGCATTGATCAGCCGGGAAAACGGCTGCGCCGCCAGTACCTGCTGTCCGAGCCCGAGCATGTCCATCGCGGCGTCCTCAGTTGCGGACCGGCTTGCCGGTCTGCATCATGCCCATGATCCGCTCCTGGGTCTTCGGATGGTTGAGCAGCTCCATGAAGGCTTTGCGCTCGAGGTCGAGCAGCCATTGCTCGTCGACCAGGCTGCCCTCCTCGACTTCGCCGCCGGACACGATCTCGGCGATCATCGCGCCCAGCTTGTAGTCGTGCGCCGAGATGAAGCCGCCGTCGCGCATGTTGACCAGTTGCGCCATGATGGTCGCCATGCCGTAGCGGCCGACCACCGGCACCCTGGCCGGCAGCGGCGGCCGGTAGCCGGCGTCGAACATCGCGCGCGCCTCAACCTTGGCCACATGCAGCAGCTCGTACGGGTTGAAGACGATCACGTCGTCGGCGGACAGGTAGCCCATCTTCTTCGCCTGCAGCGCCGACTTCGAGACGTTGGCAGTGGCCGCGTTCATGAAGTAATCCTTCAGGAACTGCAGGATGTCGTTGCCCTTGGCGTCGCGCGCCGCGCGCAGCGCCGCTTCCTTCAGGCCGCCGCCGGCCGGGATCAGGCCGACGCCGACTTCGACCAGGCCGATGTAGGACTCCAGCGCCGCTACCCGGCGCGCCGCGTGCATCATCAGCTCGCAGCCGCCGCCCAGAGCCAGTCCCGCTACCGCCGCCACCACCGGCACGTTGGCGTACTTCAGCGCCTGGTGCGCCTGCTGCAGCTTGGCGACTTCCGGCTCGATCGCCTTGACGCCGCCCGACATGAACACCGGCAGCATCGACTGCAGGTCGGCGCCAGCCGAGAACGCGCCGCCTTCGGCAGCATCGGCGCTCCAGATCACCAGACCCTTGTAGTTCTTCTCGGCCTCGGCGGTGGCGCGCGCCAGGCCATTGATGACGCCCTGGCCGATCACGTGCATCTTGGTCTTCAGCGACAGCACCAGCACTTCGTCGTCCTGGTGCCAGATGCGCACCGACTCATCCTCGAACACCGTGGTGCCGGCGGTCGCCGCGCTGGCGCCGGCTTCGCCGAGGATCGATGCGCGGAACGCCTGCCGCTGATACACCGGCAATTGCGAACGGCCGACGAAGCCCTGCCGCGCCGGCGACCAGGCGCCGTCGGCAGCATGCACGCCGCCGTTGGCCGCCACCGGCCCTTCGAACACCCAGGCCGGCAGCGGCGCGTTGCAAATTGCCTTGCCCGCGTCGATGTCTTCCTTGATCCATTCGGCCACCTGCTTCCAGCCGGCGGCCTGCCAGGACTCGAACGGCCCCAGCTTCTGGCCGAAGCCCCAGCGCAGCGCGAAATCGACGTCGCGCGCGTTGTCGGCGATCGACTCCAGGTGCACCGCGATGTAGTGGAAGGTGTCGCGGAAGATCGACCACAGGAATTGCGCCTGCGGATTGGTCGAATCGTGCAGCGCCTTCATGCGCTTGGCCGGGTCCTTTTCCTTCAGGATGCGGTCGACCAGGCTGTCGGCCTTGGCGCCGGCCGGCACGTAGTCGCCCTTGTCGGCGTCGAAGCGCAGGATCGCCTTGCCTTCCTTCTTGTAGAAGCCGGCGCCGGTCTTCTGGCCGAGCGCGCCGGCGCCGATCAGCTTGGCGAGGATGTCCGGCGTCTGGAAGATCGGGTAGAACGGGTCCGCCTGCAGGTTGTCCTGCATCGTCTTCATCACGTGGCCCATCGTGTCCAGCCCGACCACGTCGGCGGTGCGGAAGGTGGCCGACTTGGCGCGGCCCAGCTTGGCGCCGGTCAGGTCGTCGACGACATCGACCGACAGGCCGAACTTCTGCGCCTCGTACATGGTCGCCATCATGCCGAAGATGCCGACGCGGTTGGCGATGAAGTTCGGCGTGTCCTTGGCACGCACCACCCCCTTGCCGAGCGTGGTGGTCAAAAAGCCTTCCAGCTGGTCGAGGATTTCCGGGCGGGTGGCTGCGGTCGGGATCAGCTCGACCAGGTGCATGTAGCGCGGCGGGTTGAAGAAGTGCACGCCGCAGAAGCGCGCCTTCAGTTCGGCGTCGAAGCCTTCCGACAATTCTGTGATCGACAGGCCGGAAGTGTTGGAAGCGAAGATCGCGTTTGGCGCAATGTGCGGCGCGACCTTCTTGTACAGGTCATGCTTCCAGTCCATCCGTTCGGCGATCGCCTCGATGATCAGGTCGCAGCCGGCCAGCCGTTCGATGTCGTCCTCGTAGTTCGCGACCTCGATCAGCGCGGCGTCGTCCTTGTTGCCGAGCGGCGCCGGATTCAGCTTCTTCAGGTTCTCGATCGCGCGCAGCACGATGCCGTTCTTCGCGCCTTCCTTGGCCGGCAGGTCGAACAGCACCACCGGCACCTTGGCATTGACGCAATGGGCGGCGATCTGCGCGCCCATCACGCCGGCGCCGAGTACGGCGACTTTCTTGACGATGAAATTGGACATGGAATGATCCTTTAAACGGGAGGCGCGCGCCGCGCGCCCGGGAGTATCCTCAATTTTCGCCCTGTATACGCCCGGCACAGCCGGGCATCATTGGGAGTATATTGACGGGCGATTAGAACAGGTCGGCATCCAGCGCCAGCAGGGAGGCGCTGCCTGCGCGCGCCTGGCGGATCAGCATCGCGGTTTCCGGCTGCAACCGCGCGAAATAGAAACGCGCGGTGGCCAGCTTGGCCTTGTAGAAATCGTCGCCGGAATCCTGCTTTTCCAGCGCGATCTTCGCCATCTGCGCGAAGAAGTACGAAAACACCAGGTGGCCGGCGACGCGCAGATACGGCACGGCGGCGGCGCCGACCTCGTCCGGGTTCTGAAATGCCTTCATGCCGATTTCCATCGTCAGCTTGGTCAGCTTTTCGCCCAAGTCTGCGAGCGGCGTGATGAATTCCGACATCGCCTCGTCGGTGCCGTTGTCCTCGACGAAGGCCTGTACCTTGGCGCCGAATTTCTTCAGCTTGGCGCCGTTGTCCATCAGCACCTTGCGGCCCAGCAGGTCGAGTGACTGGATCGTGTTGGTGCCTTCATAGATCATGTTGATGCGGGCGTCGCGCACGAACTGCTCCATGCCCCATTCGGCGATGTAGCCGTGGCCGCCGTAGACCTGCATCGCGTCCGAGGTGGCGATCCAGCCGTTGTCGGTCAGGAAGGCCTTGACGATCGGCGTTAGCAGCGCCACCTCGTCGGCGCATTCCTTGCGCACTTCCTCGTCCGGGTGGTTCAGCTCGCGATCGATCTGCAGCGCGACGTACGAGCAGAACGCGCGGCCGCCTTCGGCATAGGCGCGCGCGGTCAGCAGCATGCGCCGCACGTCCGGATGGACGATGATCGGATCGGCCGGCTTGTCCGGCGCCTTCGGACCCGACAGGCTGCGCATCTGCAGCCGGTCCTTCGCATACGCCACCGCGTTCTGGTACGCCACTTCGGTCAGGCCGAGCGACTGCATGCCGACGCCCAGGCGGGCCGCGTTCATCATCACGAACATCGCGTTCAGGCCCTTGTTCGGCTGGCCGATCAGCCAGCCGGTGGCGCCGTCCAGGTTCATCTGGCAGGTGGCGTTGCCGTGGATGCCCATCTTTTCCTCGATCGCGCCGCAGAAGATCGGATTGCGCGCGCCCAGCGAACCGTCGGCGTTCGGCAGGAACTTCGGCACAATGAACAGCGAAATGCCCTTGGTGCCGGCCGGCGCGTCCGGCAGCCGCGCCAGCACCAGGTGCACGATGTTGGCTGCCATGTCGTGCTCGCCGGCGGAGATGAATATCTTGCCGCCGGTCAGCTTGTAGGAACCGTCGGCCTGCGGCTCGGCCTTGGTGCGCAACAGGCCCAGGTCGGTGCCGCAGTGCGCCTCGGTCAGGCACATGGTGCCGGTCCATTCGCCCGACACCAGCTTCGGCAGGTACAGCGCCTTCTGCTCCGGCGTGCCGTGCTCGTGCAGGCATTCGTAGGCGCCGTGCGACAGGCCGGGATACATGGTCCAAGCCTGGTTCGACGAATTCAGCATTTCGTAGAACGAATTGTTCAGCACCAGCGGCAAGCCCTGGCCGCCGTAGTCCGGGTCGCACGACAACGCCGGCCAGCCGGCTTCGACGTACTGTTGATACGCTTCCTTGAAGCCCTTGGGCGGCGTCACTTCATGCGTTTCCTTGTCCAGGTGGCAGCCTTCGCGGTCACCCGAATGGTTTAGCGGAAACAGCACGTTGGCAGTGAACTTGCCGCCTTCTTCCAGCACCTGGTTGATGATGTCGGCGTCCACCTCGGCGTGTTTCGGCAACTGCTTCAATTCCTCTTCGACGTGCAGCAATTCGTGCAGCACGAATTGCATGTCCCGCAGCGGGGCGACGTATTGACCCATGGTTCTCTCCTGACAACGAAAGGGATGAGCTACTTTCTGGTAGCGGATTTGGAATGCTTGCCGCAGTCGGCCGCGGTCGCCGACTCTTTCTGCGGATTCTGGTACATCTGGATCAGGCGTTCGAAGCCGACTTGCGCGCGTTCGGTGCTGCCCGGCATCTTCAGGAAACGGGCGTCGTGATGCAGCGCCAGCACCAGGCCATACATCTCGTAGACCATCTGGGAGGCGTCGGTATCCGCGCGCAGATGGCCCATTTCAATCGCCTGCAACACGCAGCGGCGCAGCGCGCCCTGCCAGGTGCGCACCATCGCCGCCAGTTCCTCGCGGATGGCGCCGGGCCGGTCATCGTATTCGGCGGCGCCGCTGATGTAGATGCAGCCGGACGCGATCTCCACCGTCACGCGCTTGATCCAGCGCGAAAACATCGCCTGCAGGCGCGGCAGGCCGCGCGGTTCCTTCATGCTCGGATAGAACACTTCCTGCTCGAAATTGCTGTGGTAGAGCTTGACCACTTCGATCTGCAAATCCTCGCGCGAACCGAAGTGCGCGAAAACGCCGGATTTGCTCATATGCATTTTTTCGGCCAGCAGGCCGATGGTCAGTCCTTCCAGGCCATCGCGACTGGCCAGGTTGAGCGCCACGTCGAGGATCGTGGCTCGCGTCAATTCGCCTTTGCGCATAGTTATCCAGGTAGTTTCGGTGACGGAAACGGCCGCGTCGGCGTGCGGAAAACGGGGAGGCGGCCCTGCAGACGGCGCGGAAGGAACCGAATGCGAACGCTCGTACTATTAAGCAGGCTGTAGCAAATGTCAAACCGGAACTTAGAGGGCTGCTTCTAGTGGCGGCGAAGGGGAAAATGCCGCGCCGGGACGGTGCGCCGCAGCAAAAAAATGCCGTTCAATCGCGCGACTGATCCAGCAGGCGGCGGTCGCGTTTGGTTGGCCGCCCCTTCAATTCCGCCGCCGGTTCGCGAAACAGCCGGCGCCGCTCCGCCTCGGCCTGGCGCCGCGCGCTGCTGGCATCGGTTTCCACATACAGCGTGCGCGCGATTGGCGCCGGACCGCGCTGCTCGGACAACGCCGCCACCGTCACTTCCCAGGTCTCGGCGCCATTGTCGATGGTCAGCAGGTTGCCGCACGCCAGCATGCGCGCCGGCTTGACGCGCTCGCCAGCGACCCGCACCTTGCCGGCCTGCACCGCGGCGGCGGCCAGCGAACGTGTCTTGAAAAAGCGCGCGGCCCATAACCATTTGTCGATGCGTACCGCATTCATGATCGACGGTCCCGAATGAAATGAAAAAGGAATACGGACAGGAAAAAGCTCAAGTATCTTTCCAGATTAAGGGGAGTATAGTCAAAAACATGCCATTTCCCGGAGTAAAAATCAGCGGTTTGTAAAATACACCCGGGACTAAGCGTTCATGCAAAATCCCGGCTCGACGTCGGCAGCCGCCCGAGCCACGCCGACAGGTCGACCAGCCGCTTGGCCACCAGGTGGCGCACGATGCCTTCGCATTGCCAGATCCCGTACACGCCGAGCAGCGACGACGCCAGCAATTCCCGGCGCTGGCGCTCGACCAGCGCCGGCCAGACGATCACGTTGACCGGGCCGGTTTCATCTTCGATGGTGACGAAAATGGTGCCGTTGGCGGTTTGCGGGCGCTGGCGGCCGGTGACGATGCCGGCGGCGCGCGCCACCCGGCCGCTGGTATAGCCATTCAGGGTCGCGGCCGGCAGGAAGCGTCGCTTCGCCAGCGCCGGGCGCAACAGCGCCAGCGGATGGCGGCCGAGGGAGAGGCCGAGCGCGTGGTAGTCGCCGGTAATCTCTTCCGCTTCCGACGGCGGCGTCAGCGCCAGCGGCGCTTCGCGGATCGGCGCCGGCTGCAGCAAATCGCGCTCCGGCGTACCCACCAGCGCCTGCCACAACGCTTGGCGGCGATGACCGGCCAGGACCTGCAGAGCGCCGGCGGCGCCCAGCGCCTGCAAATCATGGCGGCTCAAGCGGGCACGCAGGCCGAGATCGGCGACATCGGCGAACCGCCGCTGCGCACGCGCCGCCTCGATGCGCGCCGCTGCCTCGGCCGCCAGTCCGCGCACCAGGTTGAAGCCGAGCCGTACCGCCGGCTGTTCCGCAGCCTGCCCGCTTGCCGATGGCGGGGTCGGGGGTTCCAGCACTGCTTCCCAGCGGCTGTGGAGGATGTCCACCGGCCGCACTTCGACGCCATGGCGCTGTGCATCCTGGACCAGCTGCGACGGCGCATAGAAGCCCATCGGCTGGCTGTTCAGGAGCGCAGCCAGGAAGATCGCCGGCTCGTGACATTTGATCCAGGAACTGGCATAGGCGAGCAGCGCGAAACTGGCGGCGTGGCTTTCGGGGAAACCGTATTCGGCGAAGCCCTTGGTCTGCTCCACGATGGCATCGATAAATCCCTGGTCATAGCCTTTTTTCGTCATGCCCTCGACCAGCTTCTGGTGATATTTCTCCATGTTGCCCTTGCGCCGCCACGCGGCCATCGAGCGCCGCAAGCCATCGGCCTCGGTGGCAGTAAACCCGGCCGCGATCATCGCGATCTGCATCACCTGTTCCTGGAAGATCGGCACGCCATAGGTACGCTCGAGCGCCGGCCTGATCTCTTCCTTCGGATAGGTCACCGATTCCCGTTTCTCCCGACGCCGCAGATACGGATGCACCATGCCGCCCTGGATCGGTCCCGGCCGCACGATCGCTACCTGGATCACCAGGTCGTAGAATTCCTTGGGCTTCAATCGCGGCAGCATGCTCATCTGCGCGCGGCTCTCGATCTGGAACACGCCGATGGTGTCGGCCGCGGAAATCATTTCGTACGTGGCCGAATCTTCCTTCGGAATGTCCTGCATGCCGAACGGCGCGCCGCGCCGGACGCTGATCAGGGCTAGCGCGCGACGGATCATGGAGAGCATGCCGAGCGCGAGCACGTCGACCTTGAGCAAGCCGAGCGCATCGAGGTCGTCCTTGTCCCATTGCACCACGCTGCGGTTTTCCATCGCGGCATTCTCGATCGGCACCAGGCGCGATAGCTTGTCGCGCGCGATCACGAAGCCGCCCGGATGCTGCGACAGATGGCGCGGAAATCCCATCAAGGCCTGGGCAAGAGCGACCCATTGCTGGGCGAGCGGCGAGGCTGGATCAATCCCGCATTCGAGGAAGCGCTCGGACAGGTTGCCCTTGCCGTCCCACCAGCGATGCGACTTCGCCACCTGGTCGATGATGGACAAGTCCACGCCGAGCGCGCGGCCAACATCGCGCAGCACGCTGCGCGGCCGGTAGCTGATGACCACGGCCGTCAATGCCGCGCGCAGCCGGCCATATTTTCCATAGATATACTGGATCACTTCCTCGCGCCGCTGGTGTTCGAAGTCGACGTCGATGTCGGGCGGTTCGTCGCGCTCGCGCGAGATGAAACGCTCGAACAGCAGCGTGCCGCGCGAAGGGTCGACTTCGGTGATGCCGAGGCAATAGCACACGGTGGAATTGGCCGCCGAGCCGCGGCCCTGGCACAGGATGCCGACGCTGCGCGCGTGGCGCACAATGTCGTACACCGTCAGGAAATACGGTTCATAGGACTTTTCGGCAATCAGTTGCAGCTCATGCTCGAGCTGGCCATGTATCGAAGCAGGCACGCCGCGCGGAAAGCGCTCCCGCGCGCCGGCATAGGCTTCCTTGCGCAGATAACTCGCCGGCGTCTCGCCCGCAGGCACCAGTTCTTCCGGGTATTCATAGCGCAATTCGTCGAGCGAGAAGCGGCATCGCTGTGCGATGCGCAGCGTTTCCTCCAGCGCCGCTGGCTCATGGATGTTGGCCAGCCGCAGGCGCGGGCGCAGATGCTGTTCGGCATTCGGCGCCAGCTCGAATCCGCATTCCGCGATCGGCTTGCCGAGCCGGATCGCGGTCAAGGTATCCTGCAGCGGCTTGCGCGAGCGCACATGCATGCAGACATCCCCGGTGGCGACGATAGGCAGGCCGCTTGCACGCGCGGCTTGTTCGACCGTGGCGCGATGCTGTTCATCGCCGGCGCGGTGCAAGAGCGTCATGGCGATCCATGTCCGTTGGGGGAATACATGTCGCATCCATTCCGCCTGCGTGCGCAAACGCTCGTGGGCGACGCCATGTTCCGGCGTCAGGATCGCCAGGCAATCCGGCATGCCGGAGAGATGCGCATGGAGCGCTTGCGGCGCCGCGAGGTCATCAGGCGTCAGGCGGTAACTGCCCTTTTCCGCGCGCATGCGCGCCAGCGTGATCAGCTCCGACAGGTTGCCGTAGCCCGCGCGGGTTTGCGCCAGCAGGATCAGCGAGAACGCCGGACTGTTGTCTTCGTTCACCAATTTGAATTGGCTGCCGATGAGCAAGGGCAGTTTCTTTTCCCGCGCCTCCACATGCGCGCGCACCACGCCCGCGAGCGAGCATTCATCAGTGATCGCCAGCGCGCTATAGCCCAGCTGCGCCGCGCGTGCCACCAGCTCTTCCGCATTCGAGGCACCGCGCAAGAAGCTGAAGTTGCTGGCGCATTGCAGTTCGGCGTAGGCAGGAAGAGCGGGCGGATGGGAAATGGCCGAAGACATGACTGAGTGAAAATGCTGAGCCGAACATGCTTGGACAGGTTTGATGCGCTCTTGCTGCGCTCTTGCGGCCCTGAATTTTTTTATTATACTGTACTTATATACAGTATTTAGGACAGGTAATGTCTGATGGGGAATGGGATGCGGAGGCGATGCCGCCACAGCCGCTGCTCAAAGCCCGCAAAGGGCGCGGTGCGGTATCCAATCTGCAAGGCCGCTATGAATTGCTCGCGCGCGAAGCCTTCGACGACGGCTGGACGGGCGGAGATGACGATGCCGCGGGAGCCGAGATAGCTGAGGGGAATACAACGCCGGCCTGGAAAACCCTGCTCACCGAAGAAAACGCCAAGAGCATCCTTTCCCGCAACGCTTCCCCCGACATCCCGTTCAACGTCTCGCTCAACCCCTATCGCGGCTGCGAGCACGGCTGCATTTATTGCTTTGCACGGCCCACGCACAGCTACCTCGGCCTGTCGCCGGGGTTGGATTTCGAGAGCCGGATTTTCGCCAAGCTCAACGCGCCGGAATTGCTGCGGCGGGAACTCGCGAAACCTTCGTACGTCCCCGAATCGATCGCACTCGGCGTCAACACGGATGCCTACCAGCCGTGCGAGCGCAACTTGCGGCTGACGCGGCGTATCCTGGAAGTGCTGCATGAATGCGAGCACCCGGTGGCGCTGATCACCAAGTCGGCGCTGGTCGAGCGCGACATCGATCTGCTGGCGGCCATGGCGGCCAAACGATTAGCGGCGGTGGCGATCACCATCACTACGCTCGATGCGCACATCGCGCGCACGCTGGAGCCGCGCGCCGCCGCACCGGCACGGCGCCTGCGCACGATCCGCACCTTGACCGATGCCGGCATCCCGGTCGGCGTCAGCATCGCACCGGTGATCCCTTTCGTCACCGAACCCGATCTCGAACGCGTGCTGGCGGCCGCGGCCGACGCCGGCGCCATCAATGCCAGCTACATCGTGCTGCGTCTGCCGTGGGAAGTGAACCCCTTGTTCCAGCAATGGCTGCAAGCGCATTTTCCCGAGCGCGCGCAACGCGTGATGAACCGCATCCGCGACATGCGCGGCGGCAAGGACTACGACGCCGGCTTCGGCGCCCGTATGCGCGGCCAAGGCGTGTGGGCCGAGCTGATCCGCCAGCGCTTCGAAAAGGCCGCAGCCCGCCTCGGGCTGGGAGCGCGCGCGGAAAGCTTCCGGGGGTTGGATGCCTCGCGCTTTCGCCGGCCGGCGCCGGCAGAGAAGAAGGACAAAGGCGAGAGTGGCCAGTTCGAATTGTTTTAGCGTCTTGCGGCGCATGGCGGCTCATGCAAACAGCCCGTGCAAAAACCAGCCGACCTCTTCGCCGTTGCGCTGCCGGTAGATCCAGTAGCAAACCGCCGTTGCGCTTTGGGCGACAAAATAATCGCGCATGACCGGCATGCCGTCCCACCAGCCGCATTCGATCCGTTCCGGGCCGCGCACCAGCGTCAGCGGCGAGCCGTAAAACGGCCGGTGCGCGCGCAAGGGCAAGGGCAGCGGCGACTGCAGCAGCCAGAACGGCCGCTCGCCGCTGGCAAATTCGATACGCGACGGAGTGGCGCACCCTGCCCCATCGGCCGGCGCCCAGCCGTTGCGCACCTCGGGCCGATGATCGGCGCGCGGCACCGGCGTCAGCACGCACTCGGCGCCGAGCCGCGCCGTCAGCAACTCCAGCAGCCGCCGGTAATCGGCTGGCGTACCGCCCGGCTCGGGGAACAGCGATTCGGTGATCGGCGCCATCGGCCGAGTTTCTGGCGCCTGCAGCCGCAACGCGATCACCGCTGCCGGCAGCGCGGTGCGCGCCAACCGTTCCTGCAGCAGGCGCACCAGGTGCGCCTCGTGCCAGGCCGGTTCGGCCAGCGCGATCTCGATCGCAGTCGGTGCTATCGCCATGCGGCCGCGCTCGTGTTCGAGCAGCAGCACGAAACGCGCCACCGCCAGCTGCCGCGCCACCAGCCAGCCGGCCATCTGCAGCAGCAGGCGGCGCGCCGCGAACAGGACCGCCTCGGCATGCTCGATGCGATCCGGCAATTCCAGCCGCGCGGAAAACGTCGCCGGCACCTGCACCCATTCATAGAGCTCGACCGCTTCGCCATAGGCGCGCGCCAGCGCCTCCGGCAGCGCGCCGCCACAACGCCGTTGCAGGCCGGCACGCGGCAGCCGGCGCAGGTCGGCCAGCGTGCGGCAGCCGATGCCCTGCAGCCAGTCGGCATGCTCTCGCGCGGCGGGCAGCACGGTGAACGGCAAGGCGTCCAACCGACGCGCCATGCTGGCCGGCTGGACGGTGCGGCGCCGCTTGTCGACGCCCTGGTACGCCAGCAGCCAGGCGCCTTGCGCGGTCGGCGCCATGCCGATCCGCACGCTGAAGCCGAGCGCCTCGATGCTTGCGACGACGCGCCGGCACAGTGCGCGCCGGCCGCCGAATGCGGAAAGGCTGGCGCCGACGTCGAGCAGCAGGGAATTCTCTTCGGCCTGCGCAACTTCCGGCGTGTATTGCAGCATCGCCAGCGCCGCCTGGCCCAATGCGGTCTGCTCGCGCTCGGCATCGCGCTCATGCAGGATGGCATGCGGACAGAGGCTCAGCACGCCGCCGCGCCGCATGCCGGAGCGCACGCCGGCCGCCGCCGCTTGCGCGCTCAGTGCCACCACC
>JBAUJK010000405.1:0-2136 GCA_049683695.1 Burkholderiaceae bacterium | reverse complement strand
TCATCCCGGGCGTCAAGCCTGCGGCTTGAAAATTACTCCGTCCTGTATATGAGCGGCGCCGCCAACGTGCCGCTATCTGCTCCAATCCTCCAGCGCTGAACGCGCCTTCCTGATCCGCTTTCGCATTCGTCATCGCGCCAGCGCCAGCCGGCAAGCGACGTGGGCTATCTATTTCTGTTTTCTTTCCACTGTTGCGCCCGTATTTGGCGCAGTTTTGCCATTTTGTTCTGCTTTGCAGAACACCATTCCAAAAGGTTGACCATCCGCCACATTGTCGAGTAAGGTAGCCCGATAAAAAAATTGCCAGAAAAATCGCTGGCAGCATTCATCGCTTCGGTGACGGAGGAGACCGCGTTGGAACTGTTCGTGCAACAGGTATTGAACGGCTTGACCCTGGGCGGCGTATACGGGCTGGTGGCATTGGGCCTGACGCTGGTCTACGGCATCCTGGAAGTGCCGAATTTCGCCCATGGCGCGTTTTACATGGCCGGCGCCTACGTCGCCTTCCTGCTGATGCAGGCGCTCGGCGTCAATTACTGGCTGGCGATGGCCGGCGCGGCGGCGGCCATCGCGGTCATCGCGATCCTGGCCGAGCGGCTGGTGTTCCACCCGCTGCGCCATTCGCCCGGGCTGCACATGATGATCGCCGCGATCGGCATCCTGCTGTTCCTCGAATCCGGCGCGCAGGCGCTGTGGGGCGCCGACTTCCACCGGATGCCGTCGCCGTACGCCGGCGTGGTCGACCTGGCCGGCCTGACGCTGCCGAGCCAGCGCCTGTTGATCATCGTCGCCGCGTTCGCGCTGATGGTGCTGTTGCACTTGTTCCTGAAGAAGACCATCACCGGCGCCACCATCATCGCGATGGCGCAGAACCGTGACGGCGCGGCGCTGGTCGGCATCAACCCGAACCGGGTGGCGATGCTGACCTTCGCCATTTCCGGCGCGCTGGCGGCGGTCGCCGCCGTGTTGTACGCGCCGATCAACCTGGTCTATCCGGCGATGGGCAACCTGGTGATCACCAAGGCCTTCGTCATCATCATCGTCGGCGGCATGGGCAGCGTGCCCGGCGCGATCATCGGCGGGCTGGTGATCGGCTTCGCCGAAGCCTTCGGCGGCTTCTACATTTCGACCGACTACAAGGACATCTTCGCCTTCCTGCTGCTGGTGGTGATCCTGTCGTTCCGGCCGCAGGGTCTGTTCACCCGGGGGATGCGCTGACCATGATGCTGCTGAATCGAAAAACCGGCTGGCTGCTGCTGCTGGCGCTGGCGATCGCGTTTCCGTACCTCGCCGACAACGACTACTACCTGACGGTGATGGCGACCGCCTACATCTTCGCCATCGCCACGCTTGGCCTGAACCTGATCACCGGCTTTACCGGTCAATACAACCTGGCGCACAGCGGTTTCATGGCGATCGGCGCCTATACCGTCGGCATCCTGACGGTCGACTACCAGTGGCCGTTCTGGGCGGCGTTCGCGCTGTCCGGCTTCGTTGCCGCCGCCATCGGCTTCTTCGTCGGCCTGTTGTCGCTGCGGCTGAAGGGCCATTTCTTCGCGATCTTTACGCTCTGTATCGGCTACATCATGTACTTGCTGATCGAGAAGTGGGAAAGCCTGACGCACGGTACGGTCGGCATCATCGGCATCGCCGCGCCGTCGCCGCTGTTCGGCATCGCGTTCGAAACGCCGGTCGCGTTGTACTACCTGGTGCTGGCCTTCCTCGCGCTCGCGGTCTGGGCGATGCAGCGCATCGTCGATTCGCTGCTCGGACGCACCTTCGTCGCGATCCGCAACAGCGAGGAACTGGCCGAGGCGCTCGGCATCAACCTGATGCGCAACAAGGTGCTGGCCTTCATGCTGTCGGTGTTCTACGCCGGCGTCGCCGGCGGCCTGTACGCCGGCTTCGTGCGCTTCCTCGGCCCCGGCGTGGCCGGCGTCGAGCACACTTTCGACATGACGATGTACATGCTGATCGGCGGCGTCGGCACGCTTTTGGGGCCACTGCTGGGCGCGGTGTCGATGCCGTGGGTCACGCAGTACCTGCAGTTCCTGCAGGACTACCGCTTCGTCGTGTTCGGCCCGCTGCTGATCCTGCTGATCATCTTCCTACCGCACGGCGTGGTCGGCACCTGGC
>JBAUJK010000404.1:0-6759 GCA_049683695.1 Burkholderiaceae bacterium | reverse complement strand
CCTACATCCGCTTCGCCTCGGTCTACAAGAGCTTCGAGGACGTCACCGAATTCCAGGACGCGGTGGCCGAAATCGACCAGGAACACCGGCCGCCACCATCCAAATAATCCCCACCAGACCGCCCCGGCGGCGACGACCGGTCGAATTCACTTGACCGGCGGCATCTTTCCCTGCGCCAAACCCCTTACACTTTGCATGCGAGAAACCGTTTGCAATGGGCCACCCATGGGGATTAACCGACAACTTGGCTTTAGCCTGATCGAGGTGCTGATCTCGATCTTCGTGCTGGCATTGGGCGTGATCGGCGCCGCCGGCATGCAGCTGGTGGCGGCGCGCACCTCGCAGCAGTCGGCGCTGCAGTCGGTGGCGGTGCAGCTGGCGACCGAGATGGCCGACAAGATGCGCTCCAACGGCAAGCAGATGAACCAGGACGACAGCGCCAATCCGTTCATCTTCGAGCACGATTCCGCCGCCGACGACGCGCCGACCGAGCCGGGCAAATTCTGTTACGGCAGCGCCGGCTGCAGCGACGCCGAGGTCGCCGAGTTCGACATCTATAACTGGACCATGCAGCTGCGCCAGGCGCTACCGGGCGGCAAGGTCAAGGTCTGCCGCGACGCCTCGCCGTGGAGCACCGCCGACAGCCGGCTGCAGTGGGACTGCAGCTATACCGCCTCCACCGGCAATAACGCGCCATTCGTGATCAAGGTCGGCTGGCAGGGCAAGAACCCGGACGGCACGCTGATCCGCGACGCCGACAAGAAATTTCCTCCTGCCGTCGCCATTACCGTGGAGCCCTACGTCAAATGAGCGGCCTGTCCTTCCCGAACCGCCAGGCCCGCCAGCGCGGCCTGACCCTGGTCGAGCTGATGATCTCGATCGTGCTCGGCATGCTAGTGGTGCTGGCCGCCACCGCGCTGCTAGTTTCCAGCAAATCCAGCTACATCGCGCAGGACGACGGCACGCAGATGCAGGACACTGCCCGCTTCGCGCTGGAGAACATCAACCGCTCGCTGCGCCAGGCAGGCTTCGAAAACTGGGACAAGGACACCGAAGACGCGCCGATCGTGACGACGCCGGAAATGGAGGCCAACCTGGCCGGACTCGACGCCCGCCGCCTGAAGGAAGACACCGGTACGCCCGGCATCGACAGCCCGCAGACCAGCGATGTGGTCAACGGCAGCGACGTGCTGGCGGTGCGCTTTTTCGGGGTCAGCAAGCCCGGCTCGACCGATCCCGATGAATCGATCGTCGATTGCGCCGGCAACGGCGTGTCGGCGCCGGCGTCGCAGAATACCGCCGACGAGGACCGCGGCTGGAGCATCTACTACGTCGCCAAGGACGCCGCCGGCGTGCCGGAACTGCGCTGCAAGTACCGCAACGATGGCGGCAGCACCTGGGGCTATGGCGCCATCGCGCGCGGCGTCGAATCGTTCCAGGTGCTGTACGGCGTCGACACCGACGGCGACCGCATCGCCAACCAGTTCATGACCGCGACCCAGATCAAGGCGCTCGACGATGCGACCGGCCTGAGCGGAGTCGCCCTGAACAAGAAGACCACCTGGAAAAAAGTCACCGCGGTCAAGGTGGCGCTGCTGTTGCGCGGAGCGCAGGCGCGGCAGGCCGAACCGGCGGAGACCACCTATCATCTGTTCGGCCCGGACTACACCGACGCCAACGGCAGCAACGACACCGGTTCCAGCATCGCCGAATCCAGCCTGCCGACGGAAACCCGCAGGCGTACCCGGAAAGTCTACATGGCGACCATCCAGTTCCGCAATCAACCTGAAGGGAGCGGGTCATGACGCGCCGCCATCCGTTCGCCGCGCGCGCCAGCCAGCACCGGCAGCGCGGCGCCTCGCTGGTGGTATCGCTGCTGATGCTGGTGGCGGTGCTGCTGCTGGGCATTTCGGCGGCGCAGATCGCGCTGCAGGGAGAAAAGGCCTCGCGCAACGACCGCGACCGCCAGATCGCCTTCCAGGCTGCTGAAGCGGCGCTGATGGATGCCGAGATGGACATCGAGAATTCCACCGCCGGCAATTCGCGCAGCGCACTGTTTTCCGAAAATCCGCTGCTGACCAATTTCGTCGCCGGCTGCAGCGCCGGCGACGGCAACACCAACCTCGGACTGTGCCTGCCGGCCGCCGCCGGCGCCAAGCCGGTCTGGCAGGAAGTCGATTTCACCGACGCCAATGCATCGACCACCAAGTCGGTGCCGTTCGGTAAGTTCACCGGCCAGACATTGCAAACCGGCGCCGGCACTTTGCCCAGCAAGCCGCCGCGCTACATCATCGAAGTCCTGAATTACCGCGCCGCCGGCGAGGATGCCGGCTCCGCCGGCTCGTATTTCTACCGCATCACGGCGATGGGCTTCGGCGCGCGCGAGACCACGCAATCGGTCCTGCAGACCTTTTATCGCAAGATCGACAAGTAAGGCCGTCGGGAGGAAACCAGAATGACAACCATCGCAAAGCGCTTTCTCAAGTCGACCGGCCTGGCGGCACTGGCCGCGGCCGGTATTGCATTCGCGGCGCCGCCGACGGTCGACATCGCCACCGGCCCGCTGTTTTCCGGCCGCGGCAACGTGCATCCGAACATGCTGCTGAATCTGTCGGTGGAGTTCCCGACGGTCGGCGCCGCCTACCGCGACAGCTACAGCGGCTCCAACGAGTATCTGGGCTACTTCAATCCGGGCCAGTGCTATACCTATCCGACCACGGTATCCACCAGCAGTAGCAGTTCTACTACCACCGGGCGTACAACCAACAGTTCGGATCCCACGCCCGCTCCAACCACGACGAGCACCACCACCACCGACGTCACAACCACGGTCACCACGACGGTCGACAACGTCACCACGGTGCCGGGTACGCCGGCCGTGTACGGGCCGGATGGGTACGTGTCCAGGAATACGAAGATCTTTTCTGCCAGCAAGGCAGGCGCCACGCCGGTATATACCACCGCCAATCTGAATACCGCGGACGGCACGTTCACCGGCATCGCCGGTTACCTGAACGGGTCCGGGTCGTCGATCAACGCGCCCAACGGCAGCACCTACTTCACCAGGTCCAAGCTGGACAAGCCGGCAACCTCGACTACCTATAACCACACCCCGGAGATCACCACCACGGTGACGACCGCGATCCCGTATCCCGACCTGGACGAGGCGACCGGCTATTTTTCGATTTCCAAGGCCGCCGACGCCAATCGCGAATGCGGCGGCGATTCCTTCAGCGGCAATTTCCTGAACTGGGCGATTTCGTCGTCGATCGACATGCTGCGCTATGCAATGACCGGCGGCGACCGAGTTATCGACGAAGTCGACAAGACCGTACTGCAGCGCGCCTGGCTGCCGGACGGCAGCTACAACAGCAACAGCAACTTCTATGCGGACCCGACGTATTTCCCGCGCAAGTCGATCACCTCGCCCACGCGGGTCACTCCTTTCAATACGACGACGCTGCATATCGTCTCGTGCCGCAATCGCATCCTGTTCAGCAATACCAATGGTGGCGGCAATTGCGATACCGCGCGTACTACCGGAACTCCGCCTTCGTTGGCTCGGACCGACAAGTATTTCGGCGAATATCTGGCGCGCGTAAGGGTGTGCGACGCCACCGAAGGGCCGACTCGCGTCGACCTGTGCCAGAAGTACGGCAGCAACTACAAGCCGGAAGGCCAGTTGCAGCGCAATTCCGACAAAATCCGGGTCGGTGCGCTCGGCTATCTGACCGGACATGACACCGGGAATAACAATCTGTACGGCGGGGTGGTGCGCGGACCGGTCAAATATGTCGGACCGAAGAAGTTCGATGCGCCGTCGTTCGCCGAATCGACCAACGACAAGCCGGAATGGGATGCGACCACCGGCGTGTTCTACAACAATCCGGAAGATCCCGCCAACCGGACCAGTGCCACCAACAGCGGCGTGCTGAACTACCTGAACAAGTTCGGCCGTACCGATCCGTCGCGTCCCGGCGCCTACAAGACCTGGGACCCGGTCGGCGAGCTGTACTACGAAGCGCTGCGCTACCTGCAGGGCAAGCAGCCGACCAACGGTTCGACCAACCAGACCAGTGGCATCCGCGCGCTCGGCACCGATACCACCGACGCCAACTTCCCGGTGCTGACAACCCTGGCTGATCCGATCACCGCTTCGTGCCAGAGCAACTACATCGTCACCATCGGCGACGTCAATACGCACAATGACGCCTATATTCCGGGGACGCCGCAGCGCAACAACGACAGCGCCCGCGCAGCTGATGCCGTGGATGCCGGCAAGACGCCGGCGTTCAACGTGATCGACTGGACCAGGAAGGTGAGCGACATGGAAGTCGATGCGAGCGGCACCTTCGGCAATCTCGCGAGGCGCAGCAATCTTACCGGTCTCGACACCGCCAATACCGGCGCCGGCACCGGCACCTACTACATGGCCGGCATGGCGTACTGGGCCAATACCAACGACATCCGGATCGACAAGCCGGTACGCGTCAAGACCTTTTCGATCGACGTCGACGAAGGCGGCGACGGCAAGATCGACGATTCCAACAAGCGCGCCATCAAGCCGCGCAACAGCCAGTTCTACCTGGCCGCCAAATACGGCGGCTTCGACGACAAGAACAAGGACGGCAATCCGTTCAAGACCTATGGCATCGACGGCGTGACGGTGGTCAACGACAACAGCGAATGGTCGACCGACGGCAGCGATCCGGACAATTATTTCCTGGCCAGCAATCCGCGCAAGCTGATCGATTCGATCAAGCGCGTGTTCCAGGTGGTGGCCAGCAAGAGCGGCACCATTTCCGGCGTGACGCTGACCACTTCGAAGATCTCGACCGGCGATTCCTACGTCTACCAGCCCGGCTTCGACCCGTCGAAATGGAGCGGCAACCTGCTGAAGCTGAAAATGACGCTGGTCGATATCGGCACCGGCGACAAGAATGCGCCGGGCTATGAGCCGAACAACGTGGTGACGATCCAGGATGCATCGACTCCAACCTGGGATGCGGGGATCGTCCTCACCGGCAAGCCGGCCACCACCACGCCGGTAGCGGCGGCGGTGGCGCCCAATCCGGCGCCGGACGCACGCAATATCTACACCGCCCAGGTCAATGCCGACGGTTCGCTCACCACGGTCGAATTCAAGTGGGCCAGCTTGACCGCAGACCAGAAGACGCTGCTGAACACATCGCCGAGCGGCACCCGTGAGGAAGATGGTCTCGGCGAAAAGCGCGTCAATTATCTGCGCGGTTCCCGCGTCGATGAAATCGGTTCGGCCAACGGCATTTTCCGCCAGCGCGACCGCGTGCTGGGCGACATCATCAACAGCAATCCGACCTATGTGGCCGCGCCGGCGCCGAATGTACAGGGTGACGGCTACAGCACCTTCTACAATGCCCGCAAAAACCGCACCAAGGCGGTCTACGTCGGCGCCAACGACGGCATGCTGCATGCGTTCAACGCCAGCGACGGTACCGAGCTGTTCGCCTATGTGCCAAACGCACTGATTGGCGATCTGAACCAGTTGACCGATCCGGATTATGTGCACCGTCCTTATGTCGACGGCACGATGACGATCAAGGAAGCGAAGATCGGCAGCAGCTGGAAAACCCTGCTGGCGTCCGGCATGGGCGGCGGCGCCCAAGGCGTGTTCGTGCTGGACGTGACCAATCCGGCCGATTTCGCCGGCGGCCTCGGCGCAATCTGGGAATTCACCGACCGCGACGACCGCGACATGGGAAACCTGGCCAGTCCGCCGCAGATCGCCAAGTTCCGGACCGGCACCGATACCGCCACGCAGGCGCCGATCTACAAGTATTTCGTGGTGGTGCCGAGCGGCTTGAACAATTACAAGGACGACGGCCACAGCAATTTCGGCACCGCCGATGAAGGGCAGGGCGCGCTGTTCCTGCTGTCGCTCGACAAACCGTCGGATGAGGCATGGCAACTGGGGGCCAACTACTACAAGATCACCACGCCGGTAAAGGATGTGAACCTCAAGAATGGCTTGAGCGCTCCCGAAATGGTGGTGGGCAACGACGGCGCCGTGATCTACGCCTACGCCGGCGATCTGCAGGGCAACCTGTGGCGTTTCGATTTCACCGGAGGTCCGTGGAGCGGCGCCATCAATTCGACGCCGCTGTTTACCGCCCAGGACGGCAGCAGCAACCGGCAGCCGATCACGATGCAGCCGAAGGTGGTGTTGGCGCCGGGCGGCGGCTACGTGGTGCTGTTCGGCACCGGCAAGTACCTGGAAAATGCCGATGCCGCACCCGCCAACTTCAAGACCCAGTCGTTTTACGGGATTCTCGACGACACGGCGACCAAGGTCAGCGGCCGCAGCAAGCTGCAGGCGCGTACCTTGGCCAAGGACACCAAAGTCGGCAGCGACGCGATGAAGGTGACCGGTTCCGATTTCATCTATGGCTCCAAGACCGGCCAGAAGCAGGGCTGGTACATGGACTTCTACCAGTCCGGCGGCGTCAACGGCACCGGTGAGCGTGCCATTACCAACCCGCTGATCGCCTATGGCCGGCTGTTCTTCAACAGCCTGATCACCGGCAGCGACCCGTGTGCTACCGGTGGTGGCCGCACCTATGCGTTGAGCGCCCTGACCGGCCTGCCGATCAATAGCGAAGGTCTTTCGGAGAGCGGCGGCGTGACCGGCGAGGCGTCCACCGTCGGCATGCTGAGTTCGCCAGTGCTGTTCGAGACCGGCACCACGGTCGGCGATCGCGATTCGATCGGCAAGCGCAATGC
>JBAUJK010000403.1:0-9192 GCA_049683695.1 Burkholderiaceae bacterium | reverse complement strand
CGATGCGCGCGTCGCCGCCGCAGACATCGGCGCCCGCCGCCGCCGCACTTGCCGCGTCGTGCGGCGAACGACTGGCGCGGCTCTGCGCCGGTAGCGGCGCGATTGCCGGCGCTGCCGGAAGACGGTGGTACGGATATTGCTGTTCAGGGAGTCAAATCATTTTCACGTTTTTCAATATGCTGCCTGCCGATACACTGCCTACGCCGCCAACCGGATCCTCCCTCGACATGCTGGACGGCATCCGCGTCCTCGACCTGACCACCTCCGTCGCCGGACCGTACGCGACCCTGCTGCTGGCCGACCTCGGCGCCTCGGTAGTCAAGATCGAGCGCCCCGGACGCGGCGACGATGCGCGCGCCTGGGGGCCGCCGTTCCTGGACGACGAATCGCTGTGGTTCCTGAGCGTGAACCGCAACAAGCACAGTGTTGCACTCGACTATTCCAACCCGGCCGGGCTGGAAGCGCTGCATGCGCTGGTGCGTCAGGCCGACGTGATCGTGGTCAACCTGGTGGCGCGCAGCCAGAAGAAGCTCGGCATCGATTATGCGACGCTGAAGGAGCTCAATCCGCGCCTGATCCACGTGTCGATCACCGGCTTCGGCCTGTCCGGCCCCAGCAGCGACCAGCCCTGCTACGACTTGATCGCCGAAGGCTACAGCGGCGTGATGGACCTGACCGGCGAGGCGGACCAGGGACCGCAAAAGGTCGGCACGCCGGCGGCCGACCTCCTGGCGGGTTCGGACGCCGCGCTAGCGACGCTGGCGGCGCTGGTCGGCCGTCAGCGGAGCGGTGCCGGCAGTGCGATCGACGTTGCCATGGTGGAAAGCATGACGCGCTTCATGACGCCGCGCATCATTCCCTACCTCGGCTCCGGCGAGGTGCCGGCCCGTTCCGGCGGCAAGGACAGCGTGATCGCGATCTATCAGACCTTCGATACCGCCGACCGGCCGTTGACGCTGGGGCTCGGTAACGACAGCATCTGGCGCCGTTTTTGCCAGGCCATCGAACGGCCCGACATGGCCGATAATCCGGCCTACGCCGACAACGCCGGTCGGCGCGCGGCGCGCCCGGAAATCGTCGCGGAAATCCAGAAGGTGCTGCGCCAGCACGGCCGCGAGCACTGGCTGGCACTGTTTTCGGCGGCGCGCATCCCGGCCGGACCGATCAACAGCCTGGACGAGGTGGTGCGCGACCGCACGCTGGCCGAGCGCGGCCTGTTCTACGCGGTGCCACGCGACGGCGTTTCCATTCCCCAGGTCGGACTTGGCATCCAGTTCGATGGCAACAACCGCAGCTTCCGCAAGGCGCCGCCGCGCCTGGGCGAAGACACGCGGGCGGTATTCGGCGCCTGGCTGGGCTGGGACGACGAGCAGGTTTCCGCTCTCGACGCAGCCGGCGCGCTGTAAGGCGTGTCCCCGCGCACCCGCGGCACGCAATTCACTCAAGGAGAATCACGCATGACTCGGCAATTCGAAACCATCCTGTACGAAGAAGACGGCCCGATCGGCACCATCACGCTGAACCGGCCCGACAACGGCAACATGTTCAACGAGCAGATGTGCCATGAAATCCGCGACTGCATCAACGACATCCGGCGCGAGACGCGCACCCGGGTGATCGTCATCACCGGCGCCGGCGACCGCTTTTTCTGCATCGGCGGCGAAAAGACCGGTATGGAAGACACGCTGATGTACGCCGGCGTGCTGCCGGTGCTGGACATGTACGAAAGCATCGACCGCCTGCAGAAGCCGGTGATCGCATCGGTCAACGGCTTCGCGGTCGGCGGCGGCAACGTGCTGCAGGTGGTGTGCGACCTGACCATCGCCAAGGAAAGCGCGACCTTCCGCCAGGTCGGCCCGATGGTCGGCAGCTTCGACGCCGGCTTCGGCACCTGGTACCTGGAAGATCTGGTCGGCAAGAAGAAGGCCAAGGAAATCTGGTTCATGAATCCGAAGATGACCGCCGCCGAAGCCTTGTCGCTCGGCCTGATCAACAAGGTGGTGCCGGACGACCAGCTGAAGGAAGCGACGCGGGCGATGGCGCTCGAGATCGCCGACCGCGGCTCGTTTGCGCTGGCTTCGATCAAGGCGGCATTCGGCGCCCGCCACGGCGGCGTCGGCGGCATGTCGCGCATGGCGCACGACCTGCTGCTGCGGCAAAGCCTGGAAACCGAGGAAGCGAAGGAACTGGCGCAGTCGTTCAAGGAAAAGCGCAAGCCCGACGCCTCCAAGTTCGGCCACTAAACGCGGACCAGCAGCCATGAGCACCATCCTCACCCTCCTCGATCCGCAACAGGCGCGGCAATACTACGCCGACGGCATCTGGCAGCCGCACACGATGTACGCGATGCTGCGCCGGCATGCCGCCGAGCGCCCGGACGCGTTCGCGCTGCGCGACAGCGTGCATCGGCTGACCTGGGCGCAGGCGCTGGCCTGGGTCGACGCGGTCGCCGCCGACCTCGAGCAGGCCGGACTGCGCCGCGGTTCGCGCGTATCGGTCTGGCTGCCGAACCGGGTCGAGGCGCTGCTGGTGTTCCTGGCCTGCTCGCGCAACGGCTACGTCTGCAATCCGTCGCTGCACCAGAACTACACCACCGCCGAAATCGCGACGTTGCTGGAACGCATCGACTGCGAAGCCTTCTTTGGCCAGCGCGGCTACGGCGCCGACGGCCAGCGTCCGGACGTCGCCGAAAAGATCGGCGCGGTGCCGAGCCTGCGCAAGAGCTACTGGCTGGACGCCGCGCGCGCGCCCGGCCAGGTGACCGGCTTCCCGGCGGCCGACGGCCGCCGGCCGCAATGCGCGGCGGACGACAACCCGGACAAGATCACCTACCTGGCATTCACCTCCGGCACCACCGGCCTGCCGAAGGCGGTCATGCACAGCGACAACACGCTGCTGGCCAACGGCCGCGCGATGGTGAAGGACTGGCGGCACGATGCCGGCACCGTGCTGCTGACCCTGAGCCCAATCAGCCACCACATCGGCACGGTGGCGCTGGAACAGATGCTGGCCGCCGGCTTCGAGCTGGTGGTCAACGATCCGCCGGCCGGGCTGAAGGCGATCGACTGGATCGAACAGTCCGGCGCCAGTTACGTGATGGGCGTGCCGACCCACGCGATGGACATCCTGGCCGAGATGAAGCGGCGCGGCATCGAGCGGCTCGGCCAGGTCAAGGTGTTCTACATGGCGGGAGCGGCGATCCCGCGCGAAATCGCGCAGGCCTTCCTCGACCGCGGCATCCTGCCGCAGAACGTGTACGGCATGACCGAGAACGGCTCGCACCAGTACACGCTGCCGGAGGATGACACCGACACCATCGTCGGCACCTGCGGTCGCGCTTGCGACGCCTACGAAATCCGCATCTGGGACCAGGAAAACCCGGACCGCGAGCTGGCGGCCGGCGAGATCGGCGAGATCGGCGGTCGCGGCGGCTGCCTGATGCTCGGCTATTTCAACAACCAGGGCGCCACCGAGAAGTCGTTCAACGCCCATGGCTGGTTCCTGTCCGGCGACCTCGGCATGCTGGACGCCAACGGTTGCCTGACCATCATGGGCCGCAAGAAGGATTTGATCATCCGCGGCGGCCACAACATCCACCCGTCCACCATCGAAAACCTGGCGCTGACGCACAAGGCCATCCTGAAGGCGGCGGCGTTTCCGATCGCCGACGACCGTCTCGGCGAAAAGGTCTGCCTGGCGGTGATCGCCAGCGCCGGGACGCCGGCGCCGGCGGCCGACGCCATGCTGCAGCACCTGTTCGACGCCGGCCTGTCCAAGTACGACATGCCCGAGTACTACATCGTGCTGGAGGAATTCCCGCTGACGCCGAGCGGCAAGATCCTGAAGCGCGAACTGGTCGAATGGGCGCGCGGCGGGCGCATCAGCCCGACGCCGGTGCGCTGGACTTCGACCCCCACCATCAAGGAAGCGAGCTGAACATGCCCATCACCCTGACCCGCCGCGAGGAGTTCGCGGTGCTGACGATCGATCGCCCGGAAGCGCTGAACGCGCTCAGCTTCGGACTGATCGGCGAGATCGAGGAATGCCTGGACCAGGCGGCGCAGTCCGACGCCCGCGCGCTGCTGGTGACCGGCGCCGGCCAGAAGGCGTTCTGCGCCGGCGCCGACATCGCCGAACTGATCGGCCAGGCGCCGCAGGCGCACAAGCGCGGCGTCGAATTCGGCCAGCGCGTGTTTTCGCGCGTGGCGGCGCTGCCGATGCCGTCGGTGGCGATCATCAATGGCTACGCGTTCGGCGGCGGGCTGGAGCTGGCGCTGTCCTGCAGCTTCCGGCTGGCCACCGCCAACGCCAAGGTGGGTCTGCCGGAAATCAAGCTCGGCCTGATTCCCGGCTACGGCGGCACCCAGCGCCTGCCGCGCCTGATCGGCGAGGCGCGGGCGCTGGAAATGATCCTGACCGGCCGTACCGTGAAGGCCGACGAAGCGCTGCAGATGGGCCTGGTCAACCGCCTGCTGGACGGCGCCGACGGCACCGATCCGCTCGACGGCGGCATCGCCTTCGCGCGCGAATTCAGCTGCTACAGCCTGTCCTCGCTGCGCTGCGCGCGCGAGGCGGTGCAGCGGGCGCTGCAGACCACGCTGGCCGAGGGCCTGAAGATCGAGGCCGACCAGTCCACGCTGGCCTACCAGAGCGCCGATGCCGCCGAAGGCATGGCCGCGTTCCTGGCCAAGCGCCCCGCCAACTTTACCGACAAGTGATCGCATGAACCCGCAAAAAACCATCATCGTCACCGGCGCCTCGCGCGGCATCGGCGCCGCCATCGCGGCAACGCTGGCGCAGCAGGGCTATACCGTGGCCTGCCTGTCGCGCAAGGGCGAGCTGCCGGCCGCGCTCGACGACACGACGCGCGCGCGCTGCGTGCCGTTCGCCGCCGACGTCACCGACAGCGCCAGCCTGCGCGACACCTTTGCCGCGGTGGCTGCGCTCGGCCAGCCGATCGCCGGCCTGGTCAACAACGCCGGCATCCACCTGGAAGGGCCGAGCGACAGTTTTTCGCAGGCCGACTACGACGCCGTGTTCGCCACCAACGCGACCTCGGTGTTCGCCAGCTGCCAGCACATCTACCCGCACCTGGTAGCGGCCGGCGGCGGCCTGATCGTCAACATCGGCTCCTTCTTCGACAAGCTCGGCGTTAAGCGCAACCTCGCCTATTGCGCGTCGAAGGCGGCAGTCGGCGCGATGACCCGCTGCCTGGCGGTCGAATGGGCCGGCAAGGGCATCCGCGTGCTGGACGTCGCGCCCGGCTACATCGTCACCGACCTGAACCGCGACGTGATGGAATCCGGGCCGCTGCGCGCCTACCTGGAAAAGCGCATCCCCGGACGTGAACCGGGCAGCGCCGCCGACGTCGCGCGGCTGGTGTCGGGCCTGTTTGCGATCGACTCCGCCTTCCTGTCCGGCGAAACCATCTATATCGACGGCGCGCAAGGCATCGCGCACTGACCACTATCCTGCAAGAGGCAAGCACTTGAACATCCTTGAACGCATCGACGCCGGCATCGAACTGTCCGACGACGAAAACCTGCTGCTCGACAGCGTGCGCGCGCTGGCGCGCGACGAAATCGCGCCGCGCGCCGAGCACTACGACCGCAGCGGCGAATTCCCCTGGGACAACGTCAAGGCCATCAACGGCCTCGGCCTGAACGCGATGTTCATCCCGGAAGCGTACGGCGGCGCGCAGTTGTCGTACACCGCCTACCTCGCCTGCGTGCGCGAGATCGCCAAGGCCTGTGCGTCGACCGGCATCGTCTGGGCCACCAACTTCCACGCGATCAAGCCGGTGATCGACTTCGGCACCGAGGAACAGAAGCAGCGGCTGCTGCCGCGCGTCGCCGACGGCGGCCTGGTGGCGCTGGCGATCACCGAGCCGGACGCCGGCTCCGACGCCACCGGCATGCGCACCCGCTTCACCCCGGACGGCGAGGACATCATCGTCGACGGCGGCAAGACCTTCATCACCAACGGCGACGTCGCCGACCTCTACCTGCTGTTCGGCAAGTGGAGCGAGATCGACGATCCGAAGCAGGCGATCTCGGTGCTGGTGCTGGAAAAGGGCACGCCCGGGCTGTCGGTGGTGCGCACCGAGGACAAGATGGGGCATCGCGCCTCCAGCACCGCGACGCTCTCGTTCGATCGCTGCCGCGTGCCGCGCGCCAACCTGCTGGGCGCGCCCGGGCAGGGGCTGAAGATCCTGTTCTCGTCGCTGAACAAGTCGCGCCCGAGCGTCGGCGCGCACGCGCTCGGCATCGCCCGCGCCGCGTTCGAGGACGGCGTCGCCTACATCAACGAGCGCAAGCAGTCGGGCCGCAAGATCATCGAGTTCCAGGGCATCCAGTTCATGCTGGCCGACCTGGCGGTCGACCTGGCGATGTGCGAATCGTGGCTGTGGCGGGTCGGCAAGATGGTCGACAGTGGCGCTACCGATTTCGGCGTCGAGGCGTCGATGCTGAAGATGCGGGCGTCGGACCTGGCGATGCGCATCACCACCGACGTCGTGCAGCTGTTCGGTGGCTATGGCTATTGCAAGGATTTCCGGGTCGAGCGCCTGATGCGCGACGCCAAGATCACGCAAATCTGGGAAGGCACCAACCAGGTGCACCGGCAATTGATTGGCCGCAGTTTTCTGACCAAGTGAGGCATATCCATGAGTGACATCAAGACCATCGGCGTGGCCGGCTGCGGCACGATGGGTTCGGGCATCGCGATCGTCGCCGCCCGCGCCGGCTTCCGCACCATCGTCTACGACACCCGGCAGGACGCGCTGGACCGCGCGCGCGCGCAGACCGCCGGCTTCTTCGCCAAGTCGGTGCAGCGCGGCAAGCTGACCGAGCAGCAGGTCGAAGGCATCATGGCCAACCTGGTCGGCAGCACCGAGCTGTCGGCGCTGGCCGAATGCGACCTGGTGATCGACGCGGTGTTCGAAGACCTGCGCGTCAAGCACGACCTGTTCGGCAAGTTGAATGAAATCTGCCCGCCGCACACGATCTTCGCGTCCAACACGTCGACGCTGTCGATCACCGAGATCGCCGCCGGCTCGAATCGCGCCGACCGCTTCGTCGGCATGCATTTCTGCCTGCCGGCGCAGCTGATGAAGCTGGTCGAGATGTCGCCCGGCATCAACACCTCGGAAGAAACCTTCAAGAAGGCCTGGGCCGCCTGCGAGGCGATGGGCCAGCGGCCGGTGAAGACCAAGGACAACCCCGGCTTCATCCTCAACTATTTCCTGGTGCCGTACAACAACGACGCGATCCGGCTGGTGGAAGCCGGTGTTGCCGCGCCGGCCGACATCGACCGCGCGATCAAGGAAGGCCTCGGCTATCCGATGGGGCCGCTGGAACTGCTCGACCTGATCGGGCTCGACACCCAGCTGCTGCTGTGCGAGGCGCTGTACGGCGTCACCAACGAGCCGCGCGCCGCCTGCCCGCCGCTGGTCAAGCGGATGATCGCCGCCGGCCACCTCGGCCGCAAGACGGGACGCGGGTTCTATACCTATGAAGGCAACGCGATGTTTGGGGGCTGACAGATGAACTATTCGATTATCGACAGCGGCAACAGCCGCTCCTTCCCGGCGCCGCATCCGCTGCTGGACGGCGCCGTTGCCGACGGCGACGTGGTGATCGTGCTCGGCACCGGTCAGGCCGCGGCGCTGGCGAAGATCGCCGGCCGCGACGCCAAGACGGCGGTGCTGGTCGAACTGGGCACCGAGTCGCTCGGCGTCTACACCGGCGAGAGCCGCGGTACCGAAGGCTCGAACATGCTCGGTTTCGCCCGCTTCCGGCTCGGCGACGGCGAGCCGTCGAACCTGGTCGAGCTGGTGCGCCAGCCGAACACCCCGGAAAGCGCAATTGCCGCCGCCAAGCAGGTGCTGGAAGGCGCCGGCCTGAAGGTCGCGGTCTGCTTCGATTTCCAGGGCCGCATCATCGACCGCCTGGTGCGGCCGTACTACAACGCCGCGCTGCGCCGGCTGGACGAAGGGCTGGCTACCGCCGATGACCTCGACCTGACGCTGCGGCTCGGACTCGGCTATCCGGAAGGACCGATCGCGCTATTGGAGCGCACCGGCCTCGAACACCATTTCGACGTCACGCAAGACCTGTTCGACGCGTTCGGCGAGGCGCCGTACGCGCCGGCGCGGCGCGCGCGGGTAGCCAAGGCGCGCGCGAAAAAAGGTGCCTGACATGATGCGCCCGCTGGAAGGAATCCGCGTGCTGGATTTCAGCACGCTGCTGCCGGGCCCGATGGCAACGCTGGTGCTGGCCGAGGCTGGCGCCGAAGTGATCAAGATCGAACGCCCCGGGCGCGGCGACGAAATGCGCAGCTACGTGCCGAAGTTCGGCGACGACAGCGTCAATTTCGCGCTCTTGAACCGCGGCAAGCGCAGCATCGCGATCGACCTGAAGCAGCCGGACGCGGTCGCGCGGCTGCGGCCGCTGATCGAAAGCGCCGACATCGTGATCGAGCAGTTCCGTCCGGGCGTGATGGAGCGGCTCGGCCTCGGCTACGACGCGCTTGCAGCGATCAACCCGCGCCTGATCTATTGCGCGATCACCGGCTACGGCCAGACCGGCCCGCGCGCGCAGGTGGCGGCGCACGACCTGAACTACGTCGCCGAATCCGGCATGCTGTCGCTGGCGGCCGGCAGCGACGGCGCGCCGGTACTGCCGCCGGCGCTGATCGCCGACATCGCCGGCGGCACCTATCCGGCGATCGTCAACATCCTGCTGGCGCTGCGCCAGCGCGACCGCACCGGCGCCGGCTGCCAGCTCGACATCGCGATGGCCGACAACCTGTTCACCTTCATGTACTGGGCGCTCGGCAACGGCCAGGCGGCCGGCCAGTGGCCGAGCCCGGGCGGCGACCTGGTGACCGGCGGCTCGCCGCGCTACCAGGTGTACCGCACCGCCGACGACCGCTTCATCGCCGCCGCGCCGCTGGAAGACAAGTTCTGGGACAACTTCCTGGAAGCGATCGGCGCCCCGTCCGAGCTGCGCGACGACAGCCGCGCGCCGCAGGAGGTGCGGGTGCAAATCCAGCGCATCATAGGCGCCGAGAGCGCCGCCCACTGGGCCGAACGCCTGGCCGGCCGCGACGTCTGCTGCTCGGTGGTAGCGACGCTCCAGGAAGCGCTGGCCGATCCGCAGTTCGCCGCGCGCAACGTGTTCGCGCGCACGC
>JBAUJK010000402.1:0-8615 GCA_049683695.1 Burkholderiaceae bacterium | reverse complement strand
GCGCCGGCTCGTCCTGCCGGCTGTCGAGCCGGTTGCGGGCGCCGCTGATGGTGAAGCCCTGTTCGTACAGCAGGTCGCGGATGCGCCGGATCAGCAGCACTTCGTGGTGCTGGTAATAGCGGCGGTTGCCGCGCCGCTTGACCGGCTTCAGCTGGGAGAATTCCTGCTCCCAGTAGCGCAGCACGTGCGGCTTGACGCCGCACAGCTCGCTCACTTCGCCGATCGTGAAGTAGCGCTTGGCCGGGATTGGCGGCAAAACGGTCAGTTCGGTCCTGCTGGCGCGGTCATTCATGGCGTTCCGCTCACGCCTCCTGCGCGGCCGGCGGCTGGCTCGGGCTTTCGACCATGCCCTTCAGCTTCTGGCTGGCGTGGAAGGTCACCACGCGGCGCGCGGTGATCGGGATCGCCTCGCCGGTCTTCGGATTGCGCCCGGGGCGCTGCGGCTTGTCACGCAGCTGGAAATTGCCGAAGCCGGACAGCTTGACCGCCTCGCCGCGCTCCAGCGCGTTGCGAATTTCCTCGAAGAACGTTTCCACCATGTCCTTGGCTTCGCGCTTGTTCAGGCCGACCTGTTCGAACAACAGCTCGGCCAGCTCGGCCTTGGTCAGGGTCGGCAGGCTCTTGGCCGCCTGCGAGCGCGCCTGCGCTTCGAGGACCGCGCGGCTCAGGTCGGCCGCCAGCACGGATTGGAATTCGACAGTGTTCACGTCGTTCATCTAGAGTGTCCCCACCTGCTGTCAGGTGCGCAGTCTGGCACCATGTTTCTTTTGAACGGCGGCAACCAGGGCGGCCATCGCGGCCTCCACATGCTCGTCCTGCAGGGTGCGTTGAGTATCTTGCATGGTGCATCGGAACGCAAGGCTTTTTTCGTCCGACGCCAATCCCTTGCCGCGATATTCATCAAATAAAACAATGGCTTGGATACTGCCACAGATCGGGTTCGCGTGCTTCTCGGCGAGCAGCGTGTCGATCACTTCCTGCGCCGGCAGCGACTGCTTGACCACCAGCGCCAGGTCGCGCGTGACCGCCGGGAAACGCGAGATCTCGGTGTAGCGCGGCAACTCGCGCTCGGCCAGCGCGTCGGCGTCGACCTCGAACACCACCGGCGCCACCGGCAGCTCGTATTTCTGCTGCAGACGCGGGTGCAGTTCGCCGATGCAGCCGATGCGGCGGCCGTCCAGCTCGACCGCCGCGCTGCGGCCCGGATGCAGCGCCGGATGCGCCTCCTTGACGAAGCGCAGCGTCTTCGGCGCGAACAGCGCTTCCAGGTCGGCCTTCAGATCGAAGAAGTCGGCGTTGCGCGCCGGCTGTCCCCACTGCTCTTCGGCCACCGGCCCGTAGGCCAAGGCCGCCACCCGCTTCGGCTGCTCGAAGCCGGCCACCGCCAGCGGGCCGTCGGCCACTTCGGCGTTGCGCAGGTAGACCGCGGCGCGCTCGAACACCCGCACCCGGTTCAGCTTGCGGTTCAGGTTGTAGCGCGCATTGGCCACCAGCCCGCCGATCAGCGTCGAGCGCATCACGCTCATCTGGCTGGCGATCGGATTCTGCAGCCGGATCGGATTGGCGTTGGCGGCGAAATCGGCCTCCCAGGCAGCGTCGACGAAGCTGAAATTGATCACCTCCTGGTAATCGAGATCCGCCAGCTGGCGCCGCAGCAGGAACGGCGAACGGCGGTTTTCCGGCGCCGCGTGCATCACGTTGGGCGCCACCGGCGCCGCCGCCGGGATGTTTTCGAAGCCGTAGACGCGCGCGATTTCCTCGATCAGGTCTTCCTCGATCTCGATGTCGAAGCGGTACGACGGCGGCGTCACCAGGAACCGGCCCTCCTCCTGCTCGAACGCCAGCCCGAGGCGGGTGAAGATGTCGGCGATCTGTTCCTGCGACAGCGGCACGCCGATCACCTTTTCCGCGCGCGCGCGGCGCAGCGCCACCGGCCGCCGCTGCGGCAGGTTCAGCACCTGGTCGTCGACCGGGCCGACCCGGGTTTCCCTGGTACCGCAGACTTCGACGATCAGCGCGGTGATGCGCTCGATATGTTCGACCGTGGTCGCATAGTCGACGCCGCGCTCGAAGCGATGGGCGGCATCGGTGGAAAAGTTGTAGCGGCGCGCCCGGCCCTGGATCGCCTGCGGCCACCAGAACGCCGCTTCCAGGTAGATGTTTTGCGTATTGAGCGACACCGCGGTGGCGTCGCCGCCCATGATGCCGGCCAGCGATTCGATCTGCCGTTCGTCGGCGATCACGCCGATCCAGTCGTCGACCTCGACCGTGTTGCCGTTCAACAGCTTCAGCGACTCGCCCTTGCGTCCCCAGCGCACTTCCAGCCCGCCGTGGATCTTGTCGAGGTCGAACACATGGGTCGGCCGGCCCAGTTCCAGCATCACGTAGTTGGAGATGTCGACCAGCGCCGAGATCGAACGCTGGCCGCTGCGCTCCAGGCGCCGTTTCATCCATTCCGGCGTCAATGCGCGCGCATTCAGGCCGCGGATCACGCGCCCGGAAAAGCGCCCGCACAAATCCGGCGCGTCGACCTTCACCGGCAGCGTTTCCTGCATGGTCGGCGCCACCGGCGCGCACGCCGGCGCCTTCAGCGCGGCGCCGGTCAGCGCCGCCACTTCGCGCGCCACGCCCAGCACCGACAGGCAATCGGCCTTGTTCGGCGTCAGCTTGATCGTGAACTTCAGGTCGTTCAGCTGATAGTAGTCGCGGAAGTTGCGGCCGACCGGCGCATCGTCCGGCAATTCCAGCAGCCCGCCGTGGTCGTCCGACAGCTTCAGCTCACGCGCCGAGCACAGCATGCCCTGCGATTCGACGCCGCGCAGCTGGCCGGTCATGATCTCGAACGGCGGCTCGCCGTCCTTGGCCGGCGGCAGCTTGGCGCCGACCATCGCGCACGGCGCCTTCATGCCCGGCCGCACGTTCGGCGCGCCGCAGACGATGTTCAGGATGGTGCCGGTGCCGACGTCGACCTGGCACACGTTCAGGCGGTCGGCGTTCGGGTGCTTGGCCACTTCCAGCACTTCCGCCACCACCACGTGCGAAAACGCCGCCGCCACCGGCTCGACCTCTTCCACTTCCAGTCCCGACATCGTCAGCAGATGGGCCAGCTCGTCCGAATTCATGTTCGGATTCACCATCGTACGCAGCCAGTGTTCAGAGAATTGCATGATCGGATACCTTTAACGTCAAAGCGGAATGGCGCAGCGCCGGCGCCGACCGCCGGGCACTGCCGCGCCGGGTGGAAATGGTTGGCGTCAGTTGAACTGCTTCAGGAAGCGCAGGTCGCCTTCGTAGAACAGGCGCAGGTCGTTGATGCCATAGCGCAGCATCGTCAGCCGCTCCAGCCCGGAACCGAAGGCGAAGCCGATGTAGCGCTCCGGGTCCAGGCCCATGTTGCGCACTACCGCCGGATGCACCTGGCCAGAGCCCGACACTTCCAGCCAGCGCCCCTTCAGCGGGCCGCTGCCGAAGGCGATGTCGATCTCGGCCGACGGTTCGGTGAACGGGAAATAGGAAGGCCTAAAGCGCACCTGCAGGTCGTCGGTCTCGAAGAACGCCTTGACGAAATTCAGATAGACCCCCTTCAGGTCGGCGAAGCTGATGTCGTCGGCGATCCACAGGCCCTCGACCTGGTGGAACATCGGCGAATGGGTGGCGTCGCTGTCGACCCGGTAGGTGCGGCCCGGCGCGATGATCTTGATCGGCGGCTTGCTCATGCGCGCATAGCGCACCTGCATCGGGCTGGTATGCGTGCGCAGCAGCAGCGGCTTGCCGCTGCTGTCGTGGTCCTCGATGTAGAAGGTATCCTGCATCGAGCGCGCCGGGTGGTTTTCCGGGCTGTTCAACGCGGTGAAGTTGGTCCAGTCGGTTTCGATTTCCGGGCCGTCGGCGACGTCGAAGCCGATCGAGCGGAAGATTTCCTCAACGCGCTCCCAAGTGCGCATCACCGGATGGATGCCGCCGAAGCCGCGGCCGCGTCCCGGCAGCGTGACGTCGATCGCTTCCGCATTCAGGCGCTGCTGCATCTGGGCGTCGGCCAGCTGCTCGCGGCGGGCCGAAAGCGCCGCTTCGATGCGCTCCTTGGCGGCATTGATGACGGCGCCCTGCTGACGGCGCTCGTCCGGCGCCAGCTTGCCGAGGCTCTTCATCTGTTCGGTAATGCGACCGGTCTTGCCGAGGTATCCGGCCTTGGCGTTTTCCAGCGCGGCAGCATCGGCGGCTGCGGCGAAATCGGCTTCGGCCTGAATGACGAGTTGTTCCAGGGGATTCATGCGCTACTTCCCGTGACTGAGTGAGGCGAATAGGAAACGGCAAACAAAACGGGGCACAGGTAATCACCTCTGCCCCGCGGGAAACTGCCGCGCCGCCTTGGCGGCAGCGCGATTTCAGACTACTGGAACAGCGTCAAGCAGCGATGTTGGCCTTCACCTGGTTGACGATGGCCGCGAATGCCGGCTTGTCCATCACCGCCATGTCGGCCAGGACCTTGCGGTCGAGCTCGATCGACGCGCGCTTCAGGCCGTTCATGAACACGCTGTAGGTCAGGCCGTGCTCGCGCGACGCGGCGTTGATACGCGCAATCCACAGCGCGCGGAACACGCGCTTCTTGTTGCGGCGGTCGCGGTAGGCATACTGCCCGGCGCGCATCACCGCCTGCTTGGCGACGCGATAGACCTTGCTGCGGCGGCCGCGGTAACCCTTGGCCTGAACCAGAATCTTCTTGTGACGGGCCCGTGCCGTGACCCCACGTTTTACTCGAGGCATGATTTCTCCTTGATGTGTGTGAGGTTAGGCGTTCGGCATCATGCGCAGGACCGACGTCACGTCGCTGGCATGGACGTTGACGGTGCCGCGCAGCTGGCGCTTGTTCTTGGTGGTTTTCTTGGTCAGGATGTGGCGCTTGAACGCCTGACCGCACTTGACGGTACCACCCGGACGGACGCGGAAACGCTTCTTGGCGCCGCTCTTCGACTTCATTTTTGGCATGACATACTCTGCCCTTTCGGGCAGCTCCTTTTTTAACATGATTGCAGGTGGCAATGTCATTGCGTCATTGCGCTTGGATGCCTGCTCTCACTTGTTTGCGGCAGCGGCGAGGCTGCCGATTTGCATGCGCGATCCGTTGCCGGGGCGCTGCGAATTTTTTTCGTCGTTTGGGGTTGCACGTCCTGTCCTGCTGCGGGAGCCAACCTTGCTCGACCTTTCTGCTTGATTTGTTGGGGACAGAGTAGCTCGGCGCCTACGCGCCTCACAAACTCTGTCCCGCAAGGGTGTTACTTTTTCTTTTTCGGCCCCAGCACCATCACCATCTGCCGGCCTTCCATCTTCGGCCACTGCTCGACCTGGCCGTAGGGCTCGAGGTCGGCCTTCAACCGCTCCAGCATGCGGATGCCGATATCTTGGTGCGCCATTTCGCGACCGCGGAAACGCAGCGTGATCTTGGTCTTGTCGCCTTCTTCCAGAAACTTGATCAGGTTGCGCAGCTTGATGCCGTAATCGCCGTCGTCGGTGCCGGGCCGGAACTTGACTTCCTTGACCTGAATGACCTTCTGCTTCAGCTTGGCGTCGTGCGCGCGCTTCTGCTCCTGATACTTGAACTTGCCGTAGTCCATCAAACGTGCAACCGGCGGCTGCGCGGTCGGCGCGATTTCCACCAGATCCACATTGGCCTCTTCCGCCAAGCGGAAGGCTTCAGCCAGAGAAACGATCCCAAGGGGTTCGTTCTCGACTCCAGTTAAGCGCAATTCAGGGGCGGTGACTTCGCCGTTGATGCGATGCGACTTGTCCGTAGCTATCTTAGTTTCCTTTTAAAAATCCAATAAGTAAGCCGTGCTCTTGCACGACGGGCTAGCCTTTTCAGGCTTTGGTTTCGACCTCTTTACGGAGGCGCTCCACCAAGGCGTCGATCGGCATGGTACCCAGATCGACATTGCCCCGCGCACGCACGGCCACGGTGTTGGCATCCCGCTCCTTGTCGCCGACAACGACGATATAAGGCAGCTTTTGAACCGAATGCTCGCGTATTTTATAGGTTATTTTCTCGTTGCGCAAATCCGCCTGCACCCTAAACCCTTGTTTTTTCAGGGCTTGTGCGACTTGCCGCGCATAATCGTCCTGCGCCTCCGAGATATTCAATACCGACACCTGCAGCGGCGCCAGCCACAGCGGCAGCGCGCCTGCATGGTTTTCGATCAGGATGCCGATGAAGCGTTCCAGCGAGCCGACGATGGCCCGGTGCAGCATCACCGGTACGCGCCGTTCGTTGTCGGCGGCGACATATTCGGCGCCGAGCCGGGACGGCATGAAGAAGTCGACCTGCATCGTGCCGACCTGCCACGGCCGGCCGAGCGAATCCTTCATGTGGTATTCGATCTTCGGGCCGTAGAACGCGCCCTCGCCCGGCAGCTCTTCCCAGCTGACGCCGCAGACACGCAGCGCCGAGCGCAAGGCTTCCTCCGCCTTGTCCCAGACTTCGTCGGAGCCGATCCGGCTGTCCGGCCGCAGCGCCAGCTTGACGGTGATGTCGGTGAAGCCGAAATCGCCGTACACCGCCATCGCCTGCGGGTGGAAGGCGGTGACTTCGGCCTCGATCTGGTCTTCGGTGCAGAAGATGTGGCCGTCGTCCTGCGTGAAGCCGCGCACCCGCATCGTGCCGTGCAGCGCGCCGGACGGCTCGTTGCGGTGGCACTGGCCGAATTCGCCGTAGCGCAGCGGCAGGTCGCGGTAGCTGCGCAAATCCGAGTTGAAGATCTGCACGTGGCCCGGGCAGTTCATCGGCTTCAGCGCATAGTCGCGGTTTTCCGATTCGGTCGTGAACATGTTTTCACGGTAATTGTCCCAGTGCCCGGTTTTTTGCCACAGGCCGCGGTCGAGGATCTGCGGCGCCTTCACTTCCTGATAGCCGGTGTCCTGGTAGACGCGCCGCATGTACTGCTCGACCTGCTGCCAGACGGTCCAGCCCTTCGGATGCCAGAAGATCAGGCCCGGCGCCTCTTCCTGGAAGTGGAACAGGTCGAGCTGGCGGCCGAGCTTGCGGTGGTCGCGCTTTTCGGCCTCCTCCAGCATGTGCAGGTAGGCTTCCTGGTCTTCCTTCCTGGCCCAGGCGGTGCCGTAGATCCGCTGCAGCATTTCATTCTTGGAATCACCGCGCCAGTAGGCGCCGGCCAGCTTCATCAGCTTGAACACGCGCAGCTTGCCGGTCGACGGCACGTGTGGACCGCGGCACAGGTCGGTGAACTCGCCTTCGGTGTACAGCGACACGTCTTCGCCGGCCGGAATCGATTCGATGATCTCGGCCTTGTAATCCTCGCCGATCGACTTGAAGTAGGCCACCGCCTCGTCGCGCGGCAAGACCTTGCGCGTGACCGGCTCGTCCTTCCTGGCCAGTTCGGTCATCTTCTTTTCGATCGCCTTCAGGTCGTCCGGCGTGAACGGGCGCTTGTACGAGAAATCGTAGTAGAAGCCGTTGTCGATCACCGGCCCGATCGTCACCTGCGCGTCCGGGAACAGTTCCTTCACCGCGTAGGCCAGCAGGTGCGCGGTCGAGTGGCGGATCACTTCCAGGCCGTCGGCGTCCTTGTCGGTGACGATGGCGACATCGGCGTCGCGCTCGATCAGAAACGACGTGTCGACCACCTTGCCATCGACCTTGCCGGCCAGCGCCGCCTTGGCCAGGCCGGCGCCGATATTGGCGGCCACCTCGGCCACGGTGACGGGCGCCTCGAACTGACGCTGGGAACCATCCGGGAGTCGAATCGAAATCACTTTGCTCTCCATGCCGGCGCGCGGCCGACCATAAAACCGGGAATCAATTAAAAATGCGGGCGAAAAAAAACGCGGGCCAGCCGCGCTTTTTCCTATCGATGGACGAAAAAGAACCCGACTAGCGTCGCTGCAAGCAGTTCGTCGTAGTTCGCGGTGTCATAACCGGGGTGCCTTTCTCGCTCTTATCTGGGGGTTGCAGAGCCGGCCGGCGGCCGGCACGGGAAGCGGAAATGATACCAGAGAAATGGCGCCGCCGCGCCGGCGCCGTGACCGGACCGGTAGCTGCTGCGCGGCCGCAAGCGCTTGATGCGCATCATTTTTTTCGCCGTCCCCGCTTGCTATAGTCGGCGCGGCTTTCCCTTCACCCTGTCTTCACCTTTCGCGAGGAACCCTCATGCAGATCGAAATCCTGCGCATTGCCAGCATCGATGGCGCCGCCCATGTCGAACGGCTGACGCGCGCGCTGGGCGCCATCGACGGCGTCGACGACTTCAACATCTCGCCCGCCGCCGGCAGCATCAGCGTGCGCTACGACGAGCGCCGCGTCACCTCCAAGCAATTGCAGTCGGCGCTGCAGCAGGCCGGCTACACGACGGCCGGCCAGTCGGCGCATGCCGGTGGCGGCTGCTGCGGCAGCTGCGGCGGCGAGTAAGGCCTTCGTGCGGCGGCGCCGGCGTTCTGCCAGCCTCGCCGCACGGATGGGAGTATCCGCCGTTTCGGCAGATTTTCTGCGTGGACTGGAGTGGCATGGTGGGGAGTATTCAGATTCCCCTGCCGATTCCGACTTGATGCCAGAGTATCTACGTTTTTCGCAGTATTTACACCCGGCTTAGCGATGCATGGTCGGGAGT
>JBAUJK010000401.1:0-5616 GCA_049683695.1 Burkholderiaceae bacterium | reverse complement strand
TCGGTCACCAGCGCCGCCGGGTAGACGATCGGCGCGTGGCTGTCGTCCGGGAAGGTGCCGACAATGCGCACCTTCGGCTCGGCCAGCGCGTCGGTGCGGTAGACGATGCCGTACGGCGCCTCGCCGCGCGCCACCAGCAGCAGCGCCGCGCGCACGTTGACGGCGCGCGCCAGCTTCGGCTCGACCGCGCTCCACACGCCGAGCTGCTGCAGCGCCGCCTTGCCGTACTTGCCGGCCGGGACGGCATCCGGGTTGGCGATCGCCAGCCGGTTGGCGCCGAGCTTTGTCGCCAGCGGGAAGCCGGGCGCGATCGTCAGCGTTTCGCCGCCCGCGGCCGGCCCGATCAGCACCAGCCGGTTGCCGAGCAGGTTGCGGCGCGAGCCCGGATCGATCAGGCGGCGCTGTTGCAGGTAATCCATCCATGCGAGGTCGGCCGAGATGAAGACGTCGGCCGGCGCGCCATTCTCGATCTGGCGCGCCAGCGCCGAACTGGCGGCATAGGACACCACCACCTTGTCGCCGCTGGCGCGCTGGTAGTCGGCCGCCACAGCGTCCAGTGCTTCCTTCAGGCTGGCGGCGGCGAACACCGTGATGTCGGCTGCCGGCGCCAGCGCCGGCAGCAGCAGCGCGGCGGCGGCCAGCGTGAAAGCAGCGAATTTTTTCATGGACATCCCTGATGAGGCCGGAAGCGAAATCCCGATCGCCGGCAACAGGGCGGCCGTCGAACCGAGGGATTCGTAATATCCACAGAAATATAGCGAAAATCGCCACCGGCAACAAGCGATCACCGCCGGCTTCGACGGCCGGCCGCGACAGCGCCATGTTTATACTACTGCGAGTATTTTTCATACCGCTTATACACTGTCCGGAATTTGCCTTTTTTCAGGCATACTCCCGCTTTTCCAGAAATTTCCTTGGCCGAAAGTACCCGGTACGGACAAAAAAAACGGCGCGCCCGCTTGGAGCGCGCCGCCCATCGGCCGGCGTCGGATTCAGGCCGCGGCCGTCACGACGCCGCCATTTCCTTTTCCTGCAGCAGCCGCCATTGCACCTTGCCGGTGGCCGATTTCGGCAGCGACTCGACGAATTCGACGATGCGCGGCGCCTTGTAGGCGGCCATCTTGTCGTGCGCCCAGCGGATGATTTCGTCGGCGTCCGCGCTGGCACCGGGCTTGGTGACGATCACCGCCTTGACGGTTTCGCCGCGGTAGGCGTCGCGGGCGGCGATGACGCAGCATTCCTGGATCGCCGGGTGCTGGTACATCATCGATTCGACCTCGGCCGGCCATACCTTGAAGCCGCTGGCGTTGATCATCCGCTTCAAGCGGTCGGTGAAGTAGAAGAAGCCGTCGGCGTCCATGTAGCCGAGGTCGCCACTGCGGAAGAAGCGCTTGCCGTCCAGTTCGAAGAAGGCTTCGTCGGTCTTCTTCGGATCGTTCCAGTAGCCGCGGAACACCTGCGGGCCGTGGATCACGATTTCGCCGACCTCGCCCGGCGACAGCGGCTGCAGCGTGGTCGGATCGATCACGCGCGCGTCGGTATTGAAGATCGGGATGCCCAGGCATTGCTGCTGCAGCCGCTGCGGCGGGTTGGTGTGCGACGGCGCCATGGTTTCCGACAGCCCGTAGCCTTCCATGTATTGCAGCCCGGTCAGGTCCTGCAGCTTCTGCGCGATCGCGGCCGGCATCGCGGCGCCGCCGCCGCCGATGCGACGCAGGCTGGACAGGTCGTATTCGGCCAACCGCGGATTCGACAGGAAATCGATCAGCATGGTCGGGATGTTGGTCCAGCCGGTGACCTGGTAGCGAGTGATCAGGACGCCGGCGGCATCGCGGTTCCAGCGCGGCAGGATCACGATCGTGGCGCCGCAGTAGATCACGCCGTTCATGCTGCCCTGCATGCCGGTGACGTGGAAGAACGGCAGCACCGCCAGCGCCACCTGGTCAGGCACCGTCGCGCCGGCCCAGTGGGCGCCTGCGACCGCGGTAAACATCACCGAGCGATGGGTGTGCACGCAGCCCTTCGGCTTGCCGGTGGTGCCCGAGGTGTACGGCATGCAGGCCAGGTCGTCCGGCCCGGCCAGATGCGGGCCCGGCGCGTGGCCGGCATCCAGCGCGGCGCGCCAAGCGACCACGCCGAGCTGGGCCGGCACCTCGCGCGGCGCAGAGACGAAATCCGGCACCGGCAGCTCGGTCGGCGCGGTCAGGTAGTCGGAATAGGTGGTCACCACCGCGTGCGCCAGGCAGGTGGTGCCGACCAGCGGCCGCAGCCGCGCGAACACTTCCTGCGCCACGATCGCCGCCTTGGCGCCGCTGTCGTCGACGTAGTGGCGCAGTTCATCGGTCACCAGCATCGGGTTGACCGGCACCACCATCGCGTCGGCGCGCAGGATCGCGTAATAGGCGATCACGAATTGCGGGCTGTTCTGCATATCCAGCAGCACGCGGTCGCCGCGCTGCACGCCGCAGACCTGCTGCAGGTAGCCGGCCAGCGCCTCGACCTCGGCCAGCAGCTGGCGGTAGGTCAGGATCGAGTCGTAGAACACGGTCGCCGGCCGCTCCGGATAGCGGCGCGCGCTGATTTCGAGATTGGTGAAAACGCTGGTTTCGGGCGCGGTCAGGTGTTGCGGCAAGCCGGCCGGCCAGCTCGGAAGGTGGGTGTAAGTCATGGGTCTCCGCCAGTTTCTTTGTGAATGGAATGAGGCCGGACCATTATAGGCACAGGGGCGTGGCGCCCGCTGCGCCAGCCGCTGTGCAACTGCAGCATGACGGCCGCTGCGCTACCATGGCCGCGCGGCATGCCCGCACGCGGCGCTGCATCAGACGTCGCACTGTTTACCCTTTTTTCGATGGAGTCCTACCCATGAGACTGTATTTCGCCCCCGGTGCCTGTTCGCTGTCGCCGCACATCGTGCTGCGTGAAGCCGGCCTGCCGTTCCAGCTCGAAAAGGTCGACCTGCGCAGCAAGCAGACCGCCTCCGGCACCGACTATCGCACTGTCAACCCGAAGGGTTCGGTGCCGGCGCTGGCGCTGGATGACGGCCAGGTCCTGACCGAAGGCCCGGCGGTGGTGCAGTATCTGGCCGACCTGGTGCCGGAAAAGCAGCTGGCACCGGCCGCCGGCAGCATGGAACGCTACCGGCTGATGGAATGGCTGAACTTCATCGGCACCGAGTTGCACAAGGGTTTTTCGCCGCTGTTCAACCCGGCCATGCCGCAGGAAGCCAAGCAGCTGACGATGGAACGGCTGCTGTCGCGCCTCGACTATCTGGAAACCCGGCTCGGCGGCGACGGCTTCCTGCTCGGCGCCCAGTTCACGGTGGCGGACGCCTACCTGTTCGTGATCCTGCGCTGGGGCCGCGCATTCGATATCGACCTGGCACGTTGGCCCGGCATCGATGCGTATTTCAAGCGCGTCGAGCAGCGGCCGGCGGTGCAGGCGGCGCTGGCGGCGGAAAAGTAGCGGCACGCCATCGGGCGGCGCCGGCAAGCGCCGCCCAAACAGCGGAAAGAGGCAAAACGCGACGGTTTCGGGCCGATTTTTGCCTCTCGGGAATTTAAATTAAATTAATTGGTGCGTCGCACAAATTTCTCTTGACATCGGCATCGATTGGATTAAAATCGCTTTTGTTGCGGCGCACCATATCTGGTTGGGCCGCGTGTGAGAGCCGTCCCGATAGTCCGCCTCCTCAGGAGAAACACCATGTTTACCGTACCCGAACAGTTTTCCGCTGCCACCAAAGCCAACCTGGAATCGCAGCTGGCGATGCTCAACAGCCTGACCGTCAAGGCCTTCGAAGGCGTCGAAAAGGTCATCGAACTCAACATCAGCGCCGCCCGCGCCTCGCTGGAAGAATCGTCGGCGACCGCGCGCCAGTTGCTGGGCGCCAAGGATGCGCAGGAATTCCTGGCGCTGTCGGCCGCCCAAGCGCAGCCGACCGCCGAGAAGGCGATCGCCTATAGCCGCCACCTGGCCGGCATCGCGTCCAGCACCCAGGCCGAGTTCGCCAAGGCGACCGAAGCCCAGATTGCCGAAGCCACCCGCAAGGTCAACACGCTGATCGACGAAGTCACCAAGAACGCGCCGGCCGGTTCCGAGAACGCGATCGCGATCCTGAAGTCGATGATCGGCAACGCCAGCGCCGGTTACGAGCAGCTGACCAAGACCGCCAAGCAGGCGGTGGAAACGATCGAAGCCAACGTCGCCAACGCCACCAACCAGTTCACCCAAGTGGCGGAAAAGACCACCGCACGCGCGCGCAAGCAGTAAGTACTCGCGCAAGCGACACACGGGCCGCCAGCGCGGCCCGTTTTTATTGCCCGCGCCCAACCGGCCGGCTTGCCCTAGCGGCGGTGCGGCACGAATACCAGCGCCAGCTTGATCGCCGCCAGCACCAGCACGCTCCCCAGCAGGTCGCCGACGAACATCACCGCCAGTCCCGCCAGCGTGGCGCCGGCATCCCCGCGCAGCCAGTACACCGCGTGCTGCATCAGCGGCGCCTCCAGCGCATAGGCCAGCGTCAGCCACAGCAGACGGCGCGCACTCAGATTGACCAGCGACGCCTGCAGGCCGAACAACCGCTGCGCCAGCAGATACACCAGATACGGCGCCGCCGCCGACACGCAGGCATCGGTCAGCGCGCGCGGCAGGTCGCCGGGAAAATAATAGAAGACGGTGGCCAGCGCCGAAGCCAGCAACACCCCCAGCGCGCCGGCGCCGCCGAACAGCAACGTGCACACCAGCCGCATGCCGGCCGGCAGATAAATCCAGTTGATGCCGCGCACGAATTCGGAGCCAGCGAACAGCCACTCGTTCAGCGTCAGCGCCGCCAGGAACAGAAATATCGACAGCGCCATCAGCTTTAGATTGAGAGTGAGCGCCAACATGATCGTAAATTTCCCTCTCAAAAAACGTAACGGCGCGCGACGAATGGCGCATTGCATGATAGATTACGCCCGCGCCCCATCCTGCGACTATGCCTGACCGATGAAAAGCTCCAAACGTCCCGCCGACATCTACCTGCGCTTCCTGCAGCTGGCCGAGGCCTTGCGCGGAATGCCGTCACTGCCATCGCTCGACCCGCTGGAAGAACGGATCCTGGCGCTGGTCGCGCGCGCCAACCAGGAGCGGCAGCGGCTGTCGGTGCGCGACATGATGGCGCAACAGGCGCTCGGCTCGCCGGCGACGCTGCACGGCCGCCTGAAATCGATGCGCGAAAAGGGCTGGATCATGCTGACCGACACCGAAGACAGCCGCCGCAAGCAGATCGAACTGACGCAAGCCGCGCTGCTGCACTTCGACAAGCTGTCGAAATGCCTGCTGCAGGCGGCCAGCGATCAATAGCGAACACCGCGGGTTTGCCCGCAGGCCGGTTTCTCTTCCCTCCTCCCCTACTCCTTCCTTCCGTACCGCATCCGATTCAGCCAGCGCTCCAGCGAAGGTTGATCTGCGACGGCGTTCGTCGTTGTTTTTGAAGTTGTCTTTGACCTTGACGTTGACCTGCCCCGCTTGGACGCTGCCGCTGCTACGGCGCCGAAATCGGATCAGAAATGAAACATGTCTGAGCGCAGCGAGTTGGTTTCATTTCCCGATTTTGGCGTCGCAGCAGCGGGAAGC
>JBAUJK010000400.1:0-4043 GCA_049683695.1 Burkholderiaceae bacterium | reverse complement strand
GTTCATCGCCGGCGCCGGCGTCGGCTCGCTGCTCTTGGCATCCGAAGTCGCGTTCAACGTGGTCAAGGTGATCGGCGCGCTGTACCTGATCTGGCTCGGCTTCGCGCAGTGGCGCAGCAAGGTGGCGGTGCAGCCGGATGCGCCGCTGCAGGTGCGGGCCGCGGCCACCGCGCCGGCCTGGCGGCGCCGTTTCCTGACGGGCTTTCTGACCAACGCCACCAACCCGAAGGGCATCGTGTTCATGGTCGCGGTACTGCCGCAATTCATCGCGCACGACGCCCCGGTGCTGCCGCAACTGCTGATCCTGGCGCTGACCATGTGCAGCATCGACCTGATCGTGATGCACGGCTACGCGGCGGCGGCAGCCGGCATGCAACGCTTCCTGCGCGACGCGCGGGCGGTGAAGCGGCAGAACCAGCTGTTCGGCGGGATCTTGATGGCGGTCGGCGCCGGGCTGTTCTTCGTCAAGCGCAGTCCGGGTTAGGCAACTGTTTCGCCGTCGCCGTTGCTTTTGAAGTTGCTTTTGACTTTGCAGTGAAATCCGCTTGGACGCTGCCGCCAAAGTGGCCGGCAAATCGGATCAGAAACGAAACATGTCCGAGCGCAGCGAGTTGGTTTCGTTTCCCGATTTGCCGGGCAGTTTGGCGGGAACCCGAAGGGCAGCGGCCTCGCGGTCGCCTTCTTTTGCTTACTTTTCTTGGCGAGACAAGAAAAGTAAGTGGCTGCCGGGCCACCCCCGGCTAGTCACCACGGAGTAGCAGCGGTTTCAGTGAAGCCCCGAACGCCGCTGAATTCCGACTTTTGCCGGAATGGCAAGGGAAGACGTTAAAGCGGCAAAAATTTTGGAGCCGCCAACTTCACGGCACCTTCCCCCGCCATTCCTCCGTCCCGAACTTCTCCCGCACCAGCACCTCCGCCGCACCCGCTTCCGCCGCCAGCAACCCGCCCGGCACCAGTCCGCCATGCCGACGCCGGAAGGTGTCGATCATCCGCTCGATGATCGCCTCGCGCGCCAGCCCGGTCTGGCTGCGCAGCGGATCGACCCGCTTGGCGGCACTGGTGGTGCCCTTGTCGGACAGCTTTTCGCGGCCGATGCGCAGCACCTGCAGCATCTTGGCGGCGTCGATGTCGTAAGCCATCGTCACGTGGTGCAGGAAGGCGCCGCCGCGGTGCGCCTGCGCCGCGCCGCCGATCTTGCCGGCGGCCGACGTGATGTCGTTCAGCGGCTGGTACCAGGCGCGGATGCCGAGTTCTGCCAGCGCCTCCAGCACCCAGGCGTCCATGTGCGCGTAGGCTTCGGGAAAACTCATGCCCTTGATCAGCGACAGCGGCGCGTAGATCGAATAGGTGATGGTGTTGCCGGGCTCGACGAACATCGCGCCGCCGCCGCTGATGCGGCGCACCACCTCGATCCCGTGCCGGGCGGCGCCGTCGGCGTCGACTTCGTTCTTCAGCGACTGGAAGATGCCGAGCACCACCGCCGGGCCGGCCCATTCCCATACGCGCAGCGTCGGCGGCCGGCGGCCGGCGGCGACTTCGTCGACCAGCACCTGGTCCAGCGCCATGTGCGCCAGCGGCATCTGCGGCGGCTCGTGGATCAGCTGCCAGTCGTGGTCGCGCCACTCGCTCTTGCTCATGACAGCGCCCTTTGCACGACCACCGCGATGCCTTCGGCGGTCAGGCCGTACATCGCCACCGGCGGCGCCAGCGCGGTGTTGACGGCGGCGACGATCTGTTCGATGTCGGCGTCGGCCGGCAAGCCTTCCAGCGCGGCGTCGATCGCATCCAGCGCCTGCGGTGGCTCCAGGAAGAAGTCGCCGGACAGCCTCACATCGGCCAGGCGGCCGGCGACGACCTTCAGATCGACCACCACCAGCTTGCCGCCGGGAATCTTGTATTCGGCGTGGCGCGCCGTGCCGCCCGTTGTTGCGCCCATCGCCTCGCTCATTGTTCCGCCTGCTTGGCGGCGGCCTTGCTGCCGTGCTTGCCGGTCTTGCGCTGCTGCGCCAGCAGGCGCCGGCATTCTTCCTGCTGTGCAACGATCTCGGCCAGCGCGCCTTCGATGTCTTCGCGCTGCTGCTCCATCTTTTGCCGCTGCTGCGCCAGCACTTCGAGGAAGCGTTCCATCTGCGCCAGCGTGTCCTTCGGCGACTCGTACATGTCGACCAGTTCCTTGATCTCGGACAGCGTCAGGCCCAGTCGCTTGCCGCGCAGCGTCAGCTTCAGCCGCGTGCGCTCGCGCGCGGTGTAGACGCGGGTGCGCGCCGTGCCTTCGCGCTGCGGGCTGATCAGGCCCTGGTCTTCGTAGAAGCGGATCGCGCGCAGCGTGAGGTCGAATTCGCGCGCCAGTTCGGCGATGGTGTAGGTCGGCATGGAGAGTGGACGCAAGGCAATGGGCGCTTCAGAAAAGAACGACCGTTTTTTTGCTAGAATCGTCGCAGATCGCAGTTTACGTAAACGTCATGCTGCCATTGTAGGCGTGCCGATCGGCAATGTGAATCCCGCCTTGCAGAATCCGCGCGCTCCCGTCGGGAGCGCTTCCGCGAGTTTCCCCTGAAAGACAACGATGAATGCTCTCGAAGCCCAGCTTGACTATCCGCTCGGCGACACCCTTCCGGCAGCCGGTACCGTGTACCAGGTCGCGCCCGGCGTGCGCTGGCTGCGCATGGGCTTGCCGTTCGCGCTCGACCATATCAACCTGTGGCTGCTGGAAGACGAATTCGAACAGGAAGGCGGCGTGGTGCGCGGCTGGACCGCGATCGACTGCGGCATCGCCAACGACGCCACCCGCGCACTGTGGGAGCAGCTGTTCGCCGACGCGCTGGACGGCCTGCCGATCGTGCGCGTCTTGGTCACGCACTGCCACCCGGACCACGTCGGCCTGGCCGACTGGCTGTGCCAGCGCTGGCAGGCACCGCTGTGGATGACGCTCGGCGAATACGCATCGGCGCGCATGATGTCGGCGTCGCTGCCGGGTGCCAACGGCGCGTCGATGCTGCCGCACTTCCAGCGCAACGGGCTGGTCGACCCGGTAGCGGTCGAGCAGATGCGCGGCCGCAAGGGCCATTACGGCGCGCTGGTGCCGACGGTGCCGCACGCGTTCACCCGCATCCAGGACGGCCAGGCGGTGGCGATCGGTGGCCGCGATTGGCGCATCATCACCGGCTTCGGCCATTCGCCGGAGCATGCGGCGCTGTACTGCGCCGAGCTGAATCTGCTGATTTCCGGCGACATGGTGCTGCCGCGCATTTCCACCAACGTGTCGGTGTTTCCGCTGGAGCCGCACGCCAATCCGGTGCAGCAATACCTGGATTCGCTGAAGAAATTCAGCGGCCTGCCGGACGACGTGCTGGTGCTGCCGTCGCACGGCAAGCCGTTCCGCGGCCTGCACACGCGCATCCGCCAGCTGTTCGACCACCACGCCGAACGGCTGGCCGAAGTGCTGGAGGCCTGCGCGGTGCCGCGCTCGGCGGTCGACATCGTGCCGATCATGTTCCGGCGCGAACTGGATGCGCACCAGCTCGGCTTCGCGCTCGGCGAGGCGCTGGCGCACCTGCACCAGCTGTGGCTGGACGGCCAGCTGCGGCGCACACTGGATGCCGACGGCGTGTTGCGCTTCACGCGCGCGGCGGCCTGAGGGCCATCGGTTTCCCGACGCCGTGCCGTCTGTCCAGCCGTCTTTCCGTCTGACGCACCAGCCATCTTGAGCCCTTCCGAACCGACCGCCACGCCGCCGGCGCCCACCGCGACGGGTGGCACGACCGACGGCGCCGCCCGGCGGCCAATACCGCTGGCGATCGCGGCCAAATTGGTGCTGGTGGCGCTGTTCTGGGGCGGCACCTTCATCGCCGGGCGCATCGTCGCGCAGGCGATCCCGCACTTGATGGCGGCCACCGGCCGCTACGTGGTCGCCTGTGCGCTGCTGCTGCCGCTGGCGTGGAAGCTGGAGGGCGGGCTGCCGCGCCTGAACCGCTCGCAGCTGTGGTCGACCTTCGCGCTCGGGCTGACCGGCATCTTCCTGTACAACTTCTTTTTCTTCGCCG
>JBAUJK010000399.1:0-3019 GCA_049683695.1 Burkholderiaceae bacterium | reverse complement strand
GCCGCGGGCGCGGCCCCGAACAGGCGCGCCAGCCAGGCACCGAAGCCGGTCGGCGCCGGCACCCGGCCGTCGGCATCCCAATCGAAGCTGCCGTCGTCGGCGAGCTCGACCATGGTCACCAGCAGATCGTCGCCGGGCGCGGCGACGGTGCCGGCAACGGCAATCGGCGCGGCCACTGCCACGTCGTCATCGGCGGCCGGCGCGCAGATCGCGGCGCGGAAGCTGGTGAAGAACTGGTCGGCCATCTTGCGCGCGGTGGAATCGATCATGCGCGCGCCGAGCTGCGCGATCTTGCCGCCGATGTTGGCACTGACGCCATAACGCAGCAGCGTCTGCGCCGGCCCTTCCTCGACCAGTTCGACCGTGATGTCGCTCTTGGCGAAGCCGGCGACGCCGCCCTGGCCCTCGCCGATCAGGCGGTAGCCGGTCGGCGGCACGATGTCGGCCAGCGTCACCTTGCCGGAAAACTTGGCCTTGATCGGCCCGACCTTGACCACCACCAGCGAAACGAATTCGGTGTCGGACACCTTTTCCAGCGTTTCACAACCGGGAATGCAGGCCTTCAGCACGTCCGGGTCGTTCAACGCCTCCCACACCACCGCGCGCGACGCTTCCAGGCGGATTTCGTCCTTCATTTCCATGCTTCTATCCCTGTATTACGTTTCTGTATGAATTCAGTGCTCACTGGCCGACACCGCCAGCCGTTCCAGCGCCCGCCGCAAAGGCGCCGGCAGCGGCACCGGGCGCTGGCTGGCGCGCTCGACGTAGACGTGCACGAAATGACCCTGCGCGGCCGCCGCATCGTCGCCGCCGCCGAAGATTCCGAGCTCGTAGCGCACGCTGCTGGTGCCGATGTGCGCCACGCGCAAGCCGACCTGCACCGGACTCGGAAACGCCAACGCGCGGAAATAGCGGCATTGCGTCTCCACCACCAGGCCGATCACCTCCGAACGCTGCAGATCGAGCGCGCCCTGCGCGATCAGGTACTGGTTCACCGCGGTATCGAAGTACGAGTAGTAGACGACGTTGTTGACGTGGCCGTAGACGTCGTTGTCCATCCAGCGTGTGGCGATCTGGTGGAAATGAACGAAGGCGGCGCGGCTTTCGGCGGCCGGGCGGGCGCTCATGCTGCTGCTCCATGCAGAGGCATGGCGCCACGGGAAATTGCATGCGCGCGGCCGATCATTTCTGCTCCTGGATTCCGGGCCTGGAAATGCTTGCTGGCAGGCCTCGGCACGTCGATAATAAAACTTGCATAACTGGACTATATATGGGAATTTATCGGTACGCAAGCAGGCAAAATCATTTTGTTTGACTTGGGGATTCTCCAGTGCCCCGCGCCGGAGTTCCGTTTACAAACATATGTTTCATAACTAGACTTCATTGGATAGTCATCTTGGATCCAGCGCGAGATTAGGAAAGGAAGGCGATGGACAGCATCGATCTCGAAGTGTTGAAGGCCGCGGTCCGCTGGTCGGCAAGCGGCACCCCCACCGTGCTGGCGACGGTGGTACGGACCTGGGGCTCGGCCCCGCGCCCGGTCGGCTCGATGATGGCGCTGCGCGGCGACGGCCGTGTCAAGGGTTCGATCTCGGGCGGCTGCATCGAAGACGACCTGATCCGCGAGGTGCAGGCAGGCGCCTATCGCGGCGGCCGGCCGCGGGTGCTGAAGTACGGGCTGTCGGCCGAGGAAGCGCATCGCTTCGGCCTGCCGTGCGGCGGCACGCTGCAGATCGTGCTCGAATGCGTCGGTCCGCAATCACGGCTGCCGGCACTACTGGAGGCGGTACAGCGGCAGGCTCTGGTGACGCGCGAACTGGCGCTGGAAGATGGCGCGGCGACGCTCTTGCCGGGTGCCCGCGTCGCCGCGCTTGAATTCGATGGCCGCCGCCTGGTCACCGTCCATGGACCGCGCTACCGGCTGGCGCTGATCGGCGCCGGCCAGTTGTCGCGCTACGTCGCCGGCATGGCGCTTGCGCTCGACTATGAAGTGGTGGTGTGCGATCCGCGCGCCGAATACCTGGACGAATGGGATGTCGATGGCGTCGAACGCTCGCGCGAAATGCCGGACGACCTGCTGCTGCGGATGCGGCTGGACGCCCACAGCGCGGTGCTGACGCTGACCCACGATCCGAAGCTGGACGACATGGCGCTGCTGGAGGCGCTGAAGTCGCCCGCTTTCTATGTCGGCGCGATCGGTTCGCGCGCCAACCACGCGCGGCGACGCCAGCGGCTGGCGCTATTCGACCTCGGCGACGCCGAAATCGGCCGCCTGCACGGGCCGGTCGGCCTGTACCTCGGCGCACGCACGCCTCCCGAAATCGCGGTCTCGATCCTGGCCGAGATGACCGCGGTACGCAACGGCGTGCCGGTGCTGCAAACCCACGCGCTGCGCGCACAACCGGCGCCAAAAACGGTGTCGCAGCCGGCCTGCGTTCCGGCCTGAGCGGCCGCGTCTATTTTCAGAATTCAAGGAGCGATCCGCCATGCCCAAAGTCTATGCGATCGACGGCGTCACGCCGGTCGTGCATCCGTCCGCCTTCGTCCACCCGAGCGCGGTCTTGATCGGCGACGTGGTGGTCGGCGCACGCTGCTACATCGGCCCGCTGGCCAGCCTGCGCGGCGATTTCGGCCGCATCCTGATCGACGACGGCGCCAACATCCAGGACACCTGCGTGCTGCATGGCTTCTTCGGCAGTGACACCGTGGTCGAGGCCGACGGCCACATCGGCCACGGCGCCGTGCTGCACGGCTGCCGCATCGGCCGCGATGCGATGGTCGGCATGAACGCGGTGGTGATGGACGACGCCGTGATCGGCGCCTGCAGCATCGTCGGCGCCGCCGCCTTCGTCAAGGCCGGGCTGGCGGTGCCGCCGCGCTCGCTGGTGCTGGGCGCGCCGGCACGGGTGGTGCGGGCGCTGCGCGACGACGAGATCGACTGGAAGCGCCAGGGTACCGCGCAGTATCACCGGTTGGCGCTGCGTTCGCTGCAGGGCATGCGCGAGGTCGAGGCGCTGAC
>JBAUJK010000398.1:0-3936 GCA_049683695.1 Burkholderiaceae bacterium | reverse complement strand
CGTCGCCGGTGTCGACGATCCGGAAGTAGCCGCTGCGCGCCAGATCCGCCTTGATGATCGCCGTGACCGATTGCGGCGCCACCGCCTCGTCGGCGAAGCCGGCGATGGCGATCGGGATCTGGTTGGCGCCGACGCCGGAGATTTCAACTCGCAGCTGGGCCTGTGCCAGCTGCGCGCCGCCGAGTGCGACGAAGGCGCACAGCGCGCCGAAGGTGCGGAGGAGGACAGATTTCATCATGGGTCATTGATCCTTGGGTCGATGAATTACGTTGAAACCGCTGGGCACCTTGCCGGTCTTGTCGGGCGGGAAGGGCGCCGATCTGGTGATCGCGCGCTGCACCGCTTCGTCGAAGCCTGGTACGCCGGAAGATTTCAGCTTCTTGAGCGCGCGGATCGAACCGTCCGGCAACAGTTCGACCGCGAATTCGACTTCCGGATTCCCGCTCAGGTGGTCCGGCACGTTGAACACGGTGTTGGAGCGGATCTTGGCCCCCACCTTGTTGGCATAGTCGCCGTCGGCGCGGCTGCCCTGCGTGGTGGCGGCGTTGCCGCTGCCGCCGGTGCCGGCCTGCGCCAGCATCCGTTGCATGTCTTCCTGGCGGCGCTTGTCGGCGGCGGCTTCGTCCAGTTCCTTGCGCTTCTTTTCCGCGGCCGCCTTCGCTGCGGCGGCCTTTTGCTCGGCCAGCTTCTTTTCCTGCTCTTCCTTTTCCTTGCGCGCCTTTTCCTCGGCGGCTTTCTGCCTTTCGAGCTTTTCCTGCTTTTCCTTTTCGGCGCGCTGCTGCTCCAGCTGCTTCTGCTTTTCGGCGCGCTCGCGTTCCTCGCGCTCCTGCTTCAGCTTCGCCTGTTTTTCGCGTTCCTGTTCCGCCTCGCGCCGCTCCTGTTCCTTGCGCTTCTTTTCCTGCTCGAGCGCGATGTCCGGGTTTTCCCGCACCGGCTCGGCCACCGGCGGCTTCGGCGGCGGTTCCTGCACCGCCGGCTTCGGCGGTGGCGGTGGTTCCTTCTGCGGCTCCGGCTGCTTCTGCGGCGGCGGTTGCGGCGCGGGCGCCGCGTCGTGGTTTTGCGGGCTCCAGATCTCGGCTTCGACGCCGGCCGGGGTTTCGCTCTGCCAGCGCACGCCGATCCACAGGAAGGCCAGCAGCGCCAGGTGCACCAGCACTGCCAGGAAGATCGCGCGCCAGCGGCCGGGCTCGCTGGGGATCGAGTACGGGGCGTCGCGCTTCATGTTCAGCGAGTGGCGGTGGCCAGTCCCACGCGGTCGATGCCGACCTTCTTGGCATCGGAAATGGTCTTGATCACCTCTTCGTACTTGATGTCCTTGTTGGCCGAGATCATCAGCGGCAGCGTCGGCTGCTCGGCGTGCAGTTGTTCCAGCTTCTGCAGCAGGCCGGCCTTCCCGCCGACGGTATCGCTGGCGCCGCCGCGGCCGGGCCCGCGCACCGCGATGGTGGCGGTAGTGTCGGGCTTCAGCACGACCTCGATGTATTCGGACGGCGGCAGGTTCGACTTGGCCGCGGTCGGCAGATCGATCACGCCCGGATTGGTGATCGGCGCGGCGACCATGAAGATCACCAGCAGCACCAGCATCACGTCGATGTAGGGCACGACGTTGATCTCGGACTTGAACTTGCGCCGGCGGCCGCCGCGCATCGAACCGGAAAACTGCGTCGCCATCAGCCGGCCTGCCGCTGCAGGATGTTGGAGAATTCCTCGACGAAGCTTTCGAAGCGGTTCGCCAGCCGGTCGAGGTCGTACGAATAGCGGTTGTAGGCGACCACCGCCGGAATCGCCGCGAACAGGCCGATGGCGGTGGCGATCAGTGCCTCGGCGATGCCGGGCGCGACCGCGGCCAGCGTCGCCTGCTGCACGTTGGCCAAGCCGCGGAACGCATTCATGATGCCCCAGACGGTGCCGAACAGGCCGACGTACGGCGATACCGAGCCGACCGAGGCCAGGAATGCCAGGTGCGATTCGAGCGCGTCCATCTCGCGCTGGTAGGCGGCGCGCATTGCGCGGCGGGCGCCGTCCAGCATCGCGTTGGCGTCCATCCGCTCGCGGTGGGCGGCGGCGCGCGCCTTGTTGAATTCACCCATGCCGGCTTCGAAGATGCGTTCCAGCGCGCCGCTTTCGCGCCGGTTCGACGTCGCGTTCTGGTACAGCACGGCGAGATTGCCGCCGGACCAGAAGGCGCGCTCGAATTCCTCGGTCTGCGCCTCTGCGTTCTTGATCGCGAACATCTTGCGGAAGATATATGCCCAGCTCATGACCGAGACGGCCAGAAGTAGGGCCATGACCAGTTTGACGAGCAGGGAAGCGTTGCTGATTAAGGAGAGGAAGGAGAGATCCTGGGTGACTGTCATTTAGATGCTTTTGTCAAGTCAATTCGCTCAATTATATGCCCAAAGTCAAGTCGCTTCGAACGCGACCGGGCTGGCGGGCGGCTGTCCGCGAGCGCTTCAGGAGCCGGGTACGGCGCCGTGCCGCGGGCCGATACGGGCCAGCACCGAGGCCGGGATCGGACTCGGGCGGAAGCGGTTGACGTCGACGCAGCCGACCTTGATGCGGCCGCTGGCCAGCAGTAGCGGTTCGGCGCCGAGCCGCCATGCCTGTTGGAAAAATTGCACGGAAGCACGACCCAGGCGTTCGACCATGACCGTCAATTTCAGTTCATCGTCCAGCCGCGCCGGCGCGTGATAATCGACCGCGGTGCTCTTGACCACGAACATCACGCGCTCGGATTCGACCATCGCCTGCTGGCTGACGCCGGCGGCACGCAGCCATTCGGTGCGCGCGCGCTCGAAGAATTTCAGGTAATTGGCGTAGAACACCACGCCGCCGGTGTCGGTGTCTTCGTAGTACACGCGCACCGTCCAGTCGAAGTCGGCCTGCATTGAATCAAATAAAGGGGAGTATAGGTGTTTTTATGGCGTTTCCCGCAGGAATTGCGCCCGCTTCTGAGAATACACCGTCGGGTATAAAAAGAGGCGGCGCACCTGCGGTGGCGTTGCCGCTAGCCGCGGCGGATCGCGAACGGCGCAAATCCCTGGCAGGTCGGCATCATCTCAATGTAATTGATATTCACGTGCGGCGGCAGCGTGGCGATCCAGAATGCCGCTTCGGCGATATCGGCCGACGACAGCGATACCGTACCTTCGTAGACGCGCGCGGCGGCGGCGTCATCGCCCTTGAAGCGGACGTTGGAGAACTCGGTGCCGCCGCACAGGCCGGGCGCGATATTGGTGGCGCGCACGCCGGTGCCGACCAGGTCGGCGCGCAGGTTCAGCGTGAACTGGTCGACGAAGGCCTTGGTCGCGCCATACACGTTGCCGCCCGGGTAGGGATAGGCGCCGGCCACCGAACCGATGTTGATCACCAAGCCGCTGCCGCGCTCGACCATCGCTGGCAACAGCCGCCGCGTCATCGTCACCAGCCCCTTGCAGTTGGTGTCGATCATGGTTTCCCAGTCTTCCAGCGACGCCTGGTGCGCCGGCTCGGTGCCGAGCGCGAGGCCGGCGTTGTTGACCAGCACGTCGATGTCCCGCCATCCGGCCGGCAGCGCCGCCAGCATCGCGTCGATCGACGCCTTGCTGGAGACGTCCAGTTCCAGCGGCAGCAGCTTCTCGCCCAATTCCGCGGCCAGCGCCTCCAGGCGTTCACGGCGGCGCCCGGTGGCGATCACCTGATGACCGTTTTGCGCGAATTTGCGCGCCATTTCGGCGCCGAAGCCGGAAGTTGCGCCAGTAATCAAGACGATCATGATGAGCGGTCCTTGTGCGGATGGTCGTGACAATCCGGAAATTGTAGTCCAAAGCGCCCCGTAAGGTGGCTACCGGCGCTCCGGACCTCAGCGTTCGCGGATCTTCGGCTGCGGTGCGCCGGCGCTTTCCAGGCGCCGGCGATCGGGTTCGACCGCGGTCAGCGCCTCGACCTCGCGCATGC
>JBAUJK010000397.1:0-2906 GCA_049683695.1 Burkholderiaceae bacterium | reverse complement strand
GGCGTGTTCGCGATGGGCGCGATCTCGGCGCTGATCGTCGGCCCCTGCGTGGCGGCGCCGCTGGCCGGCGCGCTGGTGTACATCAGCCAGACGCGCGACGTCGTCATCGGCGGCAGCGCGCTGTTCGCGATGGCGGCCGGCATGAGCGTACCGCTGCTGTTGATCGGCGCTTCCGCCAATGCGCTGCTGCCGCGCGCCGGCGCCTGGATGGAGCAGGTCAAGCGCTTCTTCGGTGTCGTGCTGCTGGCGCTGGCGTGGTGGATGGTGGCGCCGCTCTTGCCGGTGGTGCTGCAGATGGCCGGCTGGGCGGTGCTTGGGGTCGGCTATGGCGCCTGGCTGCTGTGGAACGGCGGCAGCGGCTGGGCCGCGAAGGCCTGCGGCATCCTGTTCGCCGCCGGCGGGCTGTTGCAGCTGGTCGGCGCCGCCAGCGGCGGGCATGCGGTCAGCGCGCCGCTGGCGCATCTGAGCGGCGCGCCGGCGGCGACGGTTCCGTTTGCGCGCATCAAGTCGGGCGCCGACCTGGAGGCGGCGCTGGCGCAGGCTGGCGACCGCGTGACGATGCTCGACTTCTATGCCGACTGGTGCGTTTCCTGCAAGGAAATGGAAAAGTGGACCTTCGCCGATCCACGCGTGCAGCGGCATTTCGCCGGCATGCAGCTGCTGCAGGCCGACGTCACCGCCAACGATGCCGACGACCGCGCGCTGCTGAAGCGCTTCGGCCTGTTCGGTCCGCCCGGCATCCTGTTCTTCGACCGCCAGGGCGGCGAAGTGCGCGCCGCGCGCGTGATCGGCTATCAGGACGCGGAAAAATTCCTGCGCGCGCTGGAGCGCGCGAACGGTGCCTGAAAATCGGCACCGGTTTTCGGGTATATCAAATCACGCATAAGGAATCTACTTCTCTATCCTTGAACGGCATGATGTTGGCGGCTATATTGGTCGCTGCATAACTTTTTTTGGGAGATTGACATGTCTTTGCGTCTCGGCGACACCGCCCCTGATTTCGAACAGGATTCCTCGATCGGCAAGATCAAGTTTCACGAGTGGGCTGGCGATTCGTGGGTCGTGCTGTTTTCCCATCCGGCCGACTTCACGCCGATCTGCACCACCGAGCTGGGCCTGACCGCGAAGCTGAAACCGGAATTCGACAAACGCAACGTCAAGGCGATCGCGCTGTCGGTCGATTCCGCCGAAAGCCATCTGGACTGGATCAAGGACATCGAAGACACGCAGAAGACCGTGGTCGGCTTCCCGATCATCGCCGACGCCGACCGCAAGGTATCGCTGCTGTACGACATGATCCATCCGAACCAGTCGGACACGGTGACGGTGCGTTCGGTGTTCATCATCGACCCGAAGAAGAAGGTGCGCCTGATCCTGACCTACCCGCTGAACGTCGGCCGCAATTTCGACGAGATCGTGCGTGCGATCGACGGCCTGCAGCTGGTCGACAACTATGGTTGCGCCACCCCGGGCAACTGGCGCGACGGCGATGACGTGATCATCCCGACTTCGATCCAGGATGAAGAAGTGATCAAGCAGAAATTCCCGAAGGGATACACCGCGGCCCGTCCGTACCTGCGTCTGACGCCGCAGCCGAACAAGTAATCCATCGGTCAGGTTTTCCCGCCGCAAGCGCCCGTCCAACGGGCGCTTTTTCTTTGCGCGGCGGCCGGTTGGCAGCGCCCTAGCGGCTGTCGCGCCGACGGCGCCCGGTCCGGTCTTCCAGGTAGAGGTAGCGGCGGCGGCGGAAGAAGACCAGCATCACCACCACGATCGCCGCCATTGCCGCCATCGTCAGCCAGAAGCCGGCGCGGTCCTTCAGCAGCGGCATGTCGATGAAGTTCATGCCGAAGATGCCGGTGATCAGCGTCAGCGGCATGAACAGCGCGGTGATCACGGTCAGCGTGCGCATGATCTCGCTGGTGCGATGCGACATCGCCGAGAAGTGGATCTGCACCGCCGATTCGATCGACGCTTCCAGCCGGCGCGCGTGGTTCAGCACCCGCGTCACGTGCTCCATCACGTCGTTGATCCGTACCAGCAGCAGGTCGCTGCTGCGGCTCCGTTCCTCCTCGCCGCTGGTGTCGACGATGTAGTCGCGCAATTCCTGCAGCGCATCGTGCTGCTCTTCGCACAGGTGGTCGAGCTTGCGCAATTCGATGCGGGCGTCCAGCAGCGCCTGCCAGTCGTTGAACGGCCGCCGCAGATCGAGCAGCGCGCGCTGCCAGCGGTCGAGCTGGGTAGTCAGCGGCTGGCGCAGTTCGAGATACTGGTCGACCATCGCGTTCAACAGGCGCAGCATCAGGTCTTCCGCCGAGGTCGGCCGGCGCCCGCCGTGCAGGCCGCCGCCATCGACGCGCCCGCGCGATTCCAGCAGGCGCGCGCGGACCGTCTCGATGGTGCGGCTGCCGGCGGCGCGCACCGTTACCAGCGCATGGTCCAGCAGCAGGAAGGTGACCGGCACGGTCGCCAGCCGCATCAGCGCCGGTGGAACCCGGCGCGGCCCGTCATCCGGCGCGGCCGGCGCCGCGCCGGGCTCGCTCAGGGCCAGCTTGCGGAACACCACGATCGCGTAGTCGTTGGTCGAATCGAAATGGCTCGGATGGGCCAGGTTGACGGCGTCGGTCAGGTGCGGGTCGTAGAGATGGACGCCGGTGGCGCGGGCGACCTCGGCGCGCCAGGCTTCCGGATCGGCCGCGACTTCGTCGTGGGTGGCGTCCAGCCACAGGAAGCCGCGCGCCGGTATCGCATCCGGCAGCTCGTGCGCCTGAACGACCTGGCCGTCACTGATCTGGAAGATATCCATGCACGGCGGCAGCGGGTTGCCTGAAAGCCAGCCATAGCGCCGCCAGCGAGACGGCGGCGGCCGCGGCGAATGCCGCCTGCGCGCCGGCGCCGAGCGGGCC
>JBAUJK010000396.1:0-13519 GCA_049683695.1 Burkholderiaceae bacterium | reverse complement strand
GCGCGTCGGCGCCCGCCTGTACGACGCCAATTGCGCCGCCTGCCACGGCGCCGCCGGCCGCGGCGACGGCCCGCTGGCCAAGGGCATGGAGCCGGCGCCGAGCAATTTCCACGACGGCGAGCGGATGGCCGCGCGCAGCCTGTACGGCCTGTACAACACCATCACACTAGGGGTTGGCGGCACGCCGATGCGACCGTTTTCCGAATTGAGCGAAGCCGATCGTTGGGCGCTGGCCTTCTTCGTCGGCGGCCTGCGCCAGACGCCGCAGACGCTGGAGGACGGCCGCCAGCTATGGCAGCAGGGCCAGGGCAAGAGCGCAATCGGCAGCATGAAGCAGCTGGTCACCGAGACGCCGTCCGACGCCGCCCGGTACGGCGCCGCCAGCGTACAGGCCTACCTGACCGCACACCCGGAAGCGTTGCAGGCGACGGCGCCGGCACCGCTGCAGCTGACGCGCGCCAAGCTGCAGCAGGCGCTGGAAGCCTACCGCCAGGGCGACCGCGACGGTGCCCGGCAACTGGCGATCGGCGCCTATCTGGAAGGCTTCGAGCTGGTCGAAACCGGCCTCGACAACGTCGATCCGGCGCTGCGCGGCGAGACCGAACGCGAAATGATGAGCCTGCGCAGCGCGATCTCCAGCGGCCAGCCGGCCGACGCGGTGGCACGGCAGATCGAGCGCATCGGCGATCTGCTCGACCGCGCCGACGAGAAGCTGGCGGCCGGCAGCCTGTCGCCGCTGGCGGCCTTCATCAGCGCGCTGCTGATCCTGCTGCGCGAAGGGCTGGAAGCGCTCCTGGTGCTGGCGGCGATCGTCGCCTTCGTGGTCAAGACCGACCGCCGCGACGCCCTACCCTACATCCACGCCGGCTGGATCGGCGCGGTGGCGCTGGGCGCGCTGACCTGGTTCGTGGCCAGCTACGTGCTGACGATTTCCGGCGCCAACCGCGAAGTGACCGAAGGCGTCACCGCCCTGGTGGCGGCCGCGATGCTGCTGTACGTCGGCTACTGGCTGCACAGCAAGTCCTACGCGCAGGCGTGGCAAAAATTCATCCGCGACCAGGTCAACGCCGCGCTCGGCAAGCGCACGCTGTGGGCGATGGCCGGAATTTCCTTCCTGGCGATCTACCGCGAACTGTTCGAGGTGATCCTGTTCTACGAAACGCTGTGGGCGCAGGCCGGGCCCGAAGGCCATAGCGCGGTGCTGGGCGGCATCGTGGCGGCCGCCGTGCTGCTGGCGCTGCTCGGCGGCGCGATCCTCAGGTACAGTATGCGGCTGCCGATAGGCCCGTTCTTTTCGGCCACCTCGGGTCTGCTGGCGCTGATGGCGGTGGTATTCACCGGCAACGGCGTGGCGGCGCTGCAGGAAGCCGGCGTCATCGATTCCAGCCTGGTGCATTTCATCTCGCTGCCGCTGCTCGGCATCCATCCGACCACGCAGGGGCTGGGATTGCAGCTGGCGGTGCTGGCGATGGTGGTGGCCGGCATCTGGATTTCGCGGCGCCGCGCGCTGGCCGCCTGAAAAGGCCGGCGCCGGCGCCCTTCATGGAGAACCAGCCGATGCGCTATGAACTGTATTACTGGCCCGGCCTGCAGGGCCGCGGCGAATTCGTCCGGCTGGCGCTGGAACAGGGCGGCGCCGATTACATCGACGTCGCCCGTGCGCCCGGCCGCGGACGCGGCATGCCGGCGCTAGGGCATTTCCTGGAAGACGAATCGGTGGCGTGGCCGCCGTTCGCGCCGCCCTTTCTCAAGGCCGGCGAACTGCTGATCGGCCAGACCGCCAACATCCTGCTCTATCTCGGCCCGCGGCTGGGGCTGGCGCCGGCCGACGAAGCCAGCCGGCTGTGGGCACACCAGCTGCAGCTGACGATCGCCGACCTGGTGGCCGAAGTGCACGACAGCCATCATCCGATCGCCGCCGGCCTCTACTACGAAGACCAGCGCGAGGAAGCGGCGCGCCGTGCCGCCGACCTGACGGCGGCGCGGCTGCCGAAATTCCTCGGCTATTTTGAGCGCGTGCTGGAGCGTAATCCCGACAGCGAGCGCCATGCGGTCGGCGCCGAACTGTCCTACGTCGACCTGTCGCTGTTCCAGCTGATCGTCGGACTCAAGTACGCGTTTCCGCGCACCATGCGCCGGCTGATGCCGGACCATCCGCGCTTGGCGGCGCTGCAGCGGCGGGTGGCGCGGCTGCCGCGCATCGCCGCCTACCTGAAGTCGCGCCGGCGCCAGCCGTTCAACCAGACCGGCATCTTCCGCCATTACCCGGAACTGGACCGGTAGCCGCGCAACCTGTTCCGGCAGGCCGGTCACCAAGAACAGGCAGCGTGGAACCATGAAACGGCGTCGGCTCAACCAGGATCATCAAGTCCCGACCACGGCCTTCGCATAACTGGCGCGGTCGATGTCGGTAATTTCGACGGACACCTGCGTGTCCGGACTCGTGCCCGCTGGGATGTGCTGCTGCAGGGCTCGCAGAACCCGCTGCGAAAGGTCCTGCTTGGCCTCGAGACTGCGACCGGACAGTATGGACAAGCGCGCGGCGACGAAGGCACGCTCGACAGGCTCGGAGCCGACGCGGAACGTTGCAACGCGATAGGCGCGGCTCTTGATGTCCGCTTCCTCGAAATGGCCGGAGGCCGCCAGTGCAGCATTGGCCGTGGCCAGACAAGCCGGCGCGTCGAACGACGCAAGGTTTTGGCTGTATTCGACGACGAGATGGGGCATTTAGGGCCTGGCTTTCAATGAATCGCAAAAACGGGATGAATGGGATGGAGGCCGATCGACAGCGAACCGGCAAACATCCGAACGCCGCCAATGATAGCCTCGACGGACTTCACTGTGGAGACCGGCAGATTTGGCGAAACCCCACACATAGACGGAAGGCGAAAACCTGGCATGGTCGCTGGGTTGACAACCCCGCTTCCTTGGAGCGCCGTCAATCGTAGCGGCTCCATGACATCAGCCGGATCGCCGCCCGGTACAGCAGGAAGGCGGTGCCGCTCCACAGGCGCCGGCGCCAACTGACGTTGGCCAGCTCGCTGCGCTCTACCGCGACGGCGTCGGCCACGCCCTGCTCGATGCGCCGCCGCAGTTCGAGCGCGAACGGCTGGTCCAGGATCACCACGTTGGCTTCGTGATTGACGAACAGCGACAGGCCGTCGTAGTTGCTGGAGCCGACCGTCGCCCATTCGTCGTCGACCACCGCCACCTTCGCGTGCAGTTCGGTCTTGCGGTATTCGAAGATGCGCACGCCGCAGGCCAGCAGCTTCGGATAGAACGAATGCGCGACCGCATCCTGCAGCCGGAACTGGCCGACGCCGAGCAACAGCGTCACCTCGATCCCGCGCTGCGCCGCCGCCTCCAGCGCCCGCCGCAGCTTGCGGCCCGGGGCGAAATACGGGCTGACCAGGAACGCGTTCTTGCGCGCGCGTCCGAGCGCCTTCAGGTAGGCGCGCTGGATGGTACGGCGGTTGCGTAGGTTGTCGCGCAGCACCAGTCCCGCTTGCGCCGGGCCGGTGCCGGGCGGCGGCAGCAGTGCGCGCATGCGGCGGAAATTTTCCCAGCGCATTTTCAGCTTCAGATGGCCGAGCCGGGTCCATTGCGCGGTCATTTCGAGGTAGATCGTCGCCACCAGCGGGCCGCGGATGCGCACCGCGAAATCCCAGCGCGGCGCCGGCAGCACCACGCTCGGATCGCGGTCCGAATGCAGGTCGTCATTGATGTTCAGGCCGCCGACGAAGGCTAGGTCGCGGTCGGCCACGCAGATCTTGCGGTGGGTGCGCGCAATGCCGCGCCGGAACCACGGGTTGAAGCGGCGGAAATGGACGCCGGCCGCTTCGCATTCCTTGCGCAGCACGCCGCAGATGGCGCCGCCGGTGCCGAGCCAGTCGACGATCAGGTACACCGCGACGCCGCGCCGCGCCGCGTGCTGCAGCGCCTGCAGTACCGCGATGCCGGCGGCGTCGAGCGTGAAGATGTAGGTTTCGAGGAAGAGTTCGGTGCGGGCGCCGTCGATTGCCGCGATCAGGGCCGGGAAGAAGTGCGCGCCGGACTGGAGCAGATCGATGTCGTTGTGGCCGGTGAAGATTACCGTGCGCATGGGGAAACCGGCATCCGCAAAATCCTTTCTGTCGCTGGGCGCGGCGCGCCCGACCGCCGCCGCCCCTGCCGCCGCCCCGGTTACTTCAGTTCGAGCGTGGCCAGGATCGGCGCATGATCCGACAGTTTAGCCCATGGCACGCCGCACAGGACCTGCGCCGACTCGACCTTGAAGCCGCGCACGTACATGCGGTCCAGCCGCAGACATGGCAGCGCCGCCGGAAAGGTGCGCGCCGGATGCGTTCGCGGCCCGCGCCCGGCCAGCTGGCGCAGGTAGCGGCCGAAGCCGGGCGTCGCCACCCGCTCGTCGAACACTTCCGACACGCCGAGGTCGCCGCGCAGCGAATCCGACAGGCGATCGCCCCAGTCGTTGAAATCGCCGGCGACGATGATCGGCGCATCGCTCGGCGCAGTCTTCTCGACTGCCTCGATCAGCGCCTTGGTCTGCCGCTTGCGGCTGCCGCCGAACAGGCCGAGGTGGATCACGTAGCAATGCACCGCGGTGGCCGGCGCCTCGATCACGCAATGCAGGATGCCGCGCGATTCGTAGGCGTGGTCGGACACGTTCTGGTTCTGCCAGGAGGCGATCGGGAAGGCGCTCAGCAGCGCGTTGCCGTGGTGGCCGTGGTCGTAGACGGCGTTCATGCCGTAGGCGGCATGGTGCGAATCGCCGGCCAGGAATTCATGCTGCGCCTGCTGCGGCCAGATCGCGGCATGGCGCGCTGCCATCAGGTCGTGCCGGCCCTGCACTTCCTGCAGGAAAAAGACGTCGGCTTCCATCGAGGTCAGCGCGTCCTTGAGACCGAGCACGCGCGGGCGGGTGCCGATCGACGACACGCCCTTGTGAATGTTGTAGGTAGCTACACGTAGTTTCATCAATTCAATCCAGAGTTCGAGGAAGGCCGGCGCCGGCGCGCTGCGGCAATTGCAGGATCGCCTCCGCGTTGGACGGCGAAAAGCACTTGTCCGCGGCAGCGCGATACGGCAGCCAGCAATGGCGCAGATGCTCGCGCGGCGCCAGCGTCAGCGCCACTGCGCGCGGCACCAGCAGGCCGAACACGTGCTCGGTGTTGCGCACGACGCCCGGCGCGTAGCGATTACGCCATACCGGATAGATTTCATAAACGTTCGAAAGTTGCCAATTCCGAAGATTTCCATGCGGAATTTCTTCACCGCCAGCCGTTGTCGCCGGCAGCGGATAGCCGGCGACGCGAATCCCGGTTTCCTCCCACACTTCGCGCGCGGCGGTGATCGCCAGCGGCTCGTCGAGCGCGTCCTTGGAACCGGTCACCGATTGCCAGAAGCCGGGCGGCTGCGCACGCTCCAGCAGCAGCACCTGCAGGTCGGCGGTATGGATCACCACCAGTACCGATTCGGGAATCTTGTAGCGAAGTTCCATGCTGAACACGTTTGTCGTTGTTGCCACACCGAAGCCCAGGATCATGAGCGCCGGCATACTCCCTATATACCCATCTTGAGCCGGGCATGGAGCGGAGATTTTTCCAACATACTCCAGGCATTCGATTTTTCCGAACGGCCGCTGCGGCAACAAAAAAGCGCGGCCGGGGCCGCGCTTTTCATTATGCCGGCAAACGGCAATCCGGTCCGGCCGCGGCTCAGGCTTTCGCCGGTTCGGTGTTGCGCAACCGGATGTGCAGTTCGCGCAATTGCTTCTCATCCACCGGCGACGGCGCGTGCGTTAGCAAATCCTGCGCCCGCTGCGTCTTCGGGAAGGCGATCACGTCGCGGATCGATTCGGCGCCGGCCATCATCGTGATCAGCCGGTCGAGGCCGAAGGCGATGCCGCCGTGCGGCGGCGCGCCGTACTGCAGCGCGTCCAGCAGGAAGCCGAACTTCAGCTGCGCTTCCTCGTCGTTGATGTTCAACGCGCGGAACACCTTGCTCTGCACGTCGGCACGGTGGATACGCACCGAGCCGCCGCCCAGTTCCCAGCCGTTCAGCACCATGTCGTAGGCTTTCGCCAGGCAGCGGCCGGGATCGGTTTCGAGGAAATCCTCGTGGCCGTCCTTGGGCGCGGTGAACGGGTGGTGGCAGGCGCTCCAGCGGTGCTCGCCGTCGTCGAATTCGAACATCGGGAAGTCGACCACCCACAGCGGGCGCCAGGCATCGTCGAACAGGCCGGCCCTGCGGCCGAATTCGGAATGGCCGATCTTCGCGCGCAGCGCGCCGATCGCGTCGTTGACCACCTTGGCACGGTCGGCGCCGAAGAAGATCAGGTCGCCGTCCTCGGCGCCGGTCAATTCGATCACCTGCGCCAGCGCGGCGTCGTGGATGTTCTTCACGATCGGCGACTGCAGGCCGTCGCGCCCCTTGGCCTTTTCATTGATCTTGATGTAGGCCAGCCCCTTGGCGCCGTAGATCGCGACGAACTGGGTGTAGGCGTCGATCTCCGAGCGCGGCATCGCGCCGCCGCCGGGAATGCGCAGGCCGACCACGCGGCCGCCGTCCATGTTGGCGGCGCCACTGAAAACCTTGAAGTCGACGTCCTTCATCACCGCGGTCAGGTCGGTGAACTGCAGTTTCACCCGCATGTCGGGCTTGTCGGAGCCGTACAGGCCCATCGCCTGCGAATACGGCATCACCGGGAACGGGTTCGGCAGGTCGACGTCGAGCGTCTTCTTGAACACCAGCCGGATCATGTTTTCGAACAGGTCGCGGATTTCCTGCTCGTCCATGAACGAGGTTTCGCAGTCGATCTGCGTGAACTCCGGCTGGCGGTCGGCGCGCAGGTCTTCGTCGCGGAAGCACTTGGTGATCTGGTAGTAGCGGTCGAAGTTGGCCACCATCAGCAGCTGCTTGAACAGCTGCGGCGACTGCGGCAGCGCGAAGAATTCGCCCGGGTTCACGCGTGACGGCACCAGGTAGTCGCGCGCGCCTTCCGGCGTCGACTTGGTCAGGGTCGGCGTTTCGATGTCGATGAAGCCGTGCTCGTCCAGGTACTTGCGCACTTCCATCGCCACCTTGTAGCGCAGCCGCAGGTTGTTCTGCATCTGCGGCCGGCGCAGGTCGAGCACGCGGTGCGTCAGGCGCGTGGTTTCCGACAGGTTGTCGTCGTCGAGCTGGAACGGCGGCGTCACCGACGGGTTCAGGATCTCCAGTTCCTGCGCCAGCACCTCGATGTTGCCCGACTTCAGGTTGGCGTTGGTGGTCCCCTCCGGGCGGGCGCGCACCAGTCCGGTGATGCGCAGGCAGAATTCGTTGCGCACCGATTCGGCCTTGCCGAACACGTCGGCGCGGTCCGGGTCGCAGACGATCTGCACCAGCCCCTCGCGGTCGCGCAGGTCGATGAAGATGACGCCGCCGTGGTCGCGGCGGCGATGCACCCAGCCGCACAGGCTGACGGTTTGGCCGAGGAGCGCCTCGGTGACGAGGCCGCAATATTGGGTTCGCATTGGCATGGTGGGGTCCAGTTCGGGTTGGGGCTGCGGCAGGGTGCGGCGGCGGCCGCGCCGCGTCAGACTTTGTTGGGTTGGATGATGACCTTGTCGCGCGACTGTTCCGGCGTGACCACGCCCATCGAGACGATGTACTTCAGCGCGGCATCGACCGTCATGTCGAGTTCGATCGCGTCCTCGCGCGGCATCATCAGGAAGAACCCGGAGGTCGGATTGGGCGTGGTCGGCACGTAGACGCTGACGTAGTCGCCCTGCAGGTGGTTGCGCACGTCGCCGCCGGGAGTGCCGGTCAAAAAGCCGATGGTCCACGAACCGGCACGCGGATACTGCACCAGCACCGCCTTGCGGAAGGCATTGCCGGACGAGGAAAACAGTGTGTCGGACACCTGCTTGACGCTGGAATAGATCGACTTGACCACCGGGATCCGGATCAGGATCGATTCCCACATCACCACTACCTGGTTGCCGACGAAGTTGCGGGTGGCCAGACCCGTCAGGAAGATGACCAACAGCGTCAGGATCGTGCCCAGGCCCGGAATGGCGAAGCCGAACAGCGCCTGCGGCCGCCAGCGCTCCGGCAGCAGCAGCAGCGACTGGTCCATGGTGCCGATGATCAGGTTCAGCACCCACAGCGTGATCGCCAGGGGTACCAGGACCAGCAGACCGGTGATGAAATATTTACGCATCATTTTGGTTGTCATGGGACTCGCGGCGGTGGACCGGCCTGCCCCGTGGGTTGACGCGGCTAGGGCGCCGAGGTGGTGCCGCCGCCCGCACCGGCGGCGGGCGCCTTGCTGTCGCCGGCGGACGTCTCGGTCGGCTTGCTGGGACCGCCGCGGAAGTCGGTGGCGTACCAGCCGGTGCCTTTCAGTTGGAACCCGGCTGCCGTCAGCTGCTTCTTGAACGCCGGCTTGCCGCAGGCCGGGCATTCGGTCAGCGGTGCGTCGGAGATTTTTTGCAGCACATCCTTGGCAAACCCGCAGGAATCGCAGCGATAGGCGTAAATCGGCATTGCCCCCTCTCCTTTGGAAATCGTCAAAAACCCTAGATTATAAGGGTTTTCCGCCTGCCTTCACCGGGGCAACGGGCCGCCATCGAGGGACGGCTGACGAGCGGCGCGTCCGTGACTCAGGCGCCCGCGCCCTCGGCGGCGTGCCGCGGCTCGTGGCGGTTGCGCAGCACCTGCGGCAGCAGGGAACCGGCGAGCATGCCGGCAAACGCGGCGATCAGGCCGGCGAGCTGGCCGGGGAAATGCGTGCCCCATTCGGAAATCTGCGGGAAGAACGCGATCCAGGTGCCGATGCCGGCGGCGACCGATGCGATCGCGCCCTGGGTCGTCGCCCGGCGCCAGTACAAGCCCATCACCAACGGCACGAAGGCGCCGACCAGCGTCACCTGGTAAGCCGAGGACACCAGTTCGTAGATCGAGGTGCCCTTCATCGCAATCGCATACGCCAGCACCAGCGCCGCGAACACGACGATCGAGCAGCGCATCGCGAACAATTGCTCGCGGTCGCTCATTTCCGGACGCAGGTTCTTCAGGATGTTTTCGACGAAGCTGGTGGACGGCGCCCGTAGTGTCGCCGACGAGGTGCTCTTGATGGCCGACAGCAGCGCGCCGAAGAACAGGATCTGCATCGCCAGCGGCATCTTGCTCATGATGAAGGTCGGCAGCAGGCGCTGGTAGTCGTTCTTGGCGAGGTCGAGCGCCTCGTTCCCCATCACCACGACGGCGGACGCGACGATGAACATCGGCACGAAGGCAAACAGGATGTAGCTGGCGCCGCCGACGATGGCGCCGGTGCGCGCGGTCGGCGCATTCTTGGCCGACATCACGCGCTGGAACACGTCCTGCTGCGGAATGCTGCCGAGCATCATCGTCACGGCGGCAGCGATGAAGAAGGCGATGTCGGTGAAGGTCGGCGGCGGCAGGAAGTTCAGCAGATTGCCCTCGCTCACCATGGTCATCACCTGCGCGCCGCCGCCGGCCAGTTCGGCGGAGAAGAACGCAATCACGCTCAGGCCGATCACTAGCACGATCATCTGGATGAAATCAGTCCAGGCGACCGCGAGAAAGCCGCCGATCACGACGTAGATCAGCACCGCCAGCGTGCCGACGATCATGCCGGTGGTCTCCGACATCGCGCCATTGGTCAGCACCGAGAACACCAGGCCGAGCGCGGTGATCTGCGCCGCCACCCAGCCGAGATAGCTCAAGATGATCGCGACCGAGCAGAACACTTCGATGCCCTTGCCGTAGCGATTGCGGTAGAAGTCGCCGATGGTCAACAGGTTCAGCTTGTACAGCTTGGCGGCGAAGAAGACGCCGACCAGGATCAGGCAGGTGCCGGCGCCGAACGGATCTTCGACGATGTCGTGCAGGCCGCCCTGAACGAAGCGGGCCGGAACGCCCATCACGGTTTCGGCGCCGAACCAGGTCGCGAAGGTGGTCGTCACCACCATGATCAGCGGCAGGCTGCGGCCGGCGATGGCGAAATCCCTGGTGTTCTGGATGCGTGTACCGGCCCAGACTCCCAGCGCCAGCGTGCCCAGCAAATACAGCGCGACAAAGGAAATCAGCGTGATGTTCATGTCTGTTTTACTCCACACCAAAAAAACCGGAATGGTTGAAGTACATGCCCGATCATCCGCTTGCCCGCATGACCGAATGTCGCCTTCATCTTTAAAGCGCCGGGCCATACCGCCCGGCCTACTGGCTTCTTGCTGGGAACAGGTGTCGAGAAGCCGGATGCACCTATCCCCATGGCAAAATTCACGGGATTATAGCCGCAGAAATCCCTTGGATTGGAACCGTTTCAAAGAAGAAGATAAAAGATGCGGAAGGATGCCGGCAAGAGCCTTGGAGCTAGCGGCGCCGCCAGATTTGCCAACGCTCCTTGCCGGCAAACACCGGCAAGGAAACGGCCACCGCCTCGTCGGCGAGTCGCTCGAAGAAGGGAGTCATCAGTTTTTCCTGTTCCGGCGCAGTGATGCCGAACGGCGGCCCTTTCGGCGCGTCATCGAAGAAAAAGAAACCGATCAGCAGGCCGCCGGGCGGCAGCAGTTCGGCCCAGCGCGCCACCACCGCTGGCCGCATGGCGGGCGGCAGCGCGCAAAAGAAGGCGCATTCGTAAATCAGTTCGACCGGCCGGGGCGGAACGAAGTTGAAGAAATCCGCCTGCACCACCCGCTGCGCCCACGGCCCCAGCGCCTGGCGCGCCGCCGCGACCGCGGCGGCGGAAAAATCGATCGCGGTGACATCCCAGCCGGCCTGCGCCAGATAGGCCACCTCATAGCCGCTGCCGCAGCCCGGGATCAGCACCGTGCGCGGACGCGCGTCGCGCGCGACCCAAGCCTGCAGTTCGGCCGGCACGCCGCCGCGATCCCACGGCGTGACCTGCTGCTCGAAGCGTTCGCTCCAGAATTCGGGCCGCGCCGGGTCGCGCCATTGCAGCGTCACGGCCGCGCTCCGCACCCGAGCGGCACAGATACTCCCCATGACATGCCTTTAAGGCGGGCAAAATATGTGCGAATTTTTAACATACTCCCACTCGTTCCGAACGGGCCCGAATTTCCATCCATTACAGCCAGTGCTGCCAGTGCAGCCACAGCCGGGCCAGCAGGATGCCGCCCAGCAGGCCGCCGCCGAAATAGATGGCGATGCCGAGCAGCAGGTTGGTGCGCCTTTGCTCGGCCAGCAGCCGCCGCAGCAGGTCGTCGTTCTGCTGCGGCAGCGTTACCTGCGTCAGTGCCTGGTGCGCCAGCCGCGGCAGCTGCGGGATCAGGTGGCTGTAGCGCGGCGCCTCGGCGCGCAGCCGCTCCACCAGCCCGCGCCAGCCGACCTGCTCCTTCATCCACCGCTCCAGATAGGGCTTGGCGGTTTTCCACAGGTCGAGGTCGGGATCGAGCTGGCGCCCGAGGCCCTCGATGTTCAGCAGCGTCTTTTGCAGCAGCACCAGTTGCGGCTGCACCTCGACGTTGAAGCGGCGCGAGGTCTGGAACAGCCGCAGCAGGATCTGACCGAACGAGATGTCCTTCAGTGGCCGATCGAAGATCGGTTCGCAGCAGGCGCGCACCGCCGATTCCAGTTCGTCGACCCGGGTATCCTTCGGCGCCCAGCCGGATTCGATATGGGCCTCGGCCACCCGCTTGTAGTCGCGGCGGAAGAAGGCAAGAAAGTTCTGCGACAGGTAGTCCTTGTCGAAATCGGTCAGCGTGCCGACGATGCCGAAATCGAGCGCGATGTAACGGCCCAGCGTCTCCGGCTCGATCGACACCAGGATGTTGCCGGGGTGCATATCGGCATGGAAAAAGCCATCGCGGAACACCTGCGTGAAGAAAATCTCGACACCGTCGCGCGCCAGCTTTTCGATGTCGACGCCGGCCTCGATCAGGCGCGCGGTCTGCGAGATCGGCACGCCGCGCATGCGCTCCATCACGATCACCGCTTCCGAGCAATAGTCCCAGATCATTTCCGGCACCATCAGCAGCGTCGACTCGGCGAAGTTGCGCCGCAGCTGGCTGGCATTGGCGGCTTCGCGCATCAGGTCCAGCTCGTCGTGCAGGTACTTGTCGAACTCGGCCACCACCTGCTTCGGCTTCAGGCGCTTGCCGTCGGCCCACAGCCGCTCGACCCAGCCGGCGGCGATATGCATCAGTGCGACATCCTTGCCGATGCTTTTCTTCATGCCCGGCCGCAAAACCTTGACCGCCACTTCGCGGCCATCCTTCAGCGTGGCGAAATGCACCTGCGCAATCGACGCCGACGCCACCGGCTCGCGTTCGAAGCGTGCGAACAGCTGGTCCGGATGGGCGCCGAGCGACTTCCGGATCTGCGCGATCGCCAGGTTCGGATCGAACGGCGGCACCCGGTCCTGCAGCCGCGCCAGCTCGTTGGCGATGTCCGGCGGCATCAGGTCGCGCCGGGTCGACAACAACTGGCCGAACTTGACGAAGATCGGCCCCAGGTCTTCCAGCGCGCGCCGCAGCCGCACGCCGCGCGGCGCCGAAATATCGCGCCAGAACACCACGATGTCGACCGCCTTGGCGATGCGCGGGATTGCCAGGCTGGAAATCGCGATCTCGTCCAGCCCGTAGCGCAGCGCCACGCGCATGATCTTCAGGACGCGCAGGAAATTCAGGATCATGACCGGCCGTCCCGCCGCGCGCCGACCGCACCGTTCGCACCGGCCCGCTCCAGCCGCTCGACGCGCTTGCCGAGCCGCTCCAGGTCGTTGCGCAAGACCGTCACCGCGTCGGCAAACTCGCGCACCGCCAGCGGCCGCACCAGCACCGGGCGCTCTTCCAGCAGGTATTCGGCCGTGTTTTCGGCCAGCTTGCGGCCGCCGGCGACGACCGCCTCGGCCGCGCCGCGCATGCCGGCCGCCAGCCGCACGGCGGCGATGTCGCCGACCACGCGCGCCAGATCGCCCTCGGCATCCCAGCGCAGGTTCTGCACCAGCTGCGAAATGGCGTTGGCGAAATCGGCGTCGCCCTCAATTTTGACGTAGGAAAAGGCGCGCTCGCGCTGTTGCGCCATCAGCGGCAGGTCGGCGGCGCGCAGGCGGATCGTCACCGTCGGCGCGGCATCTGCCGGGGCCTGCTGCAGCAGGCCGTCGGCCGCCACCGCGAAGCGCAACGCGGCGAAGCCGAAATCGATGCAGGCGACCTTGCCGGCATGCGCGGCCAGGCGCCGCTGCGCCCACGGCTCGGCCGCTAGCAAGTGGTTGATCGCGGCCGCGGCCAGAGGGGAAGTCGGGAATGGAAACGGGGACGAAGTCATGGCGCCAAAAGAAAACCGCCCGTGGCGGCCACGGGCGGCTTCAAGTGTATCAGCTTGCGCCAGGGTATCGGCTAGGACAGTTGCTGAATGCCGGCCAGCGCCCAGCCGCCGTCGCCGGACACCGGCTTCGACAGGTTCCAGACCTCGGCGAACGGTGCCGCCGGCGCGCCGGCTTCCTCGCTGATCATGCCATGGAACCTGACGCTGGCCAGGTATTCGT